>NZ_RKHR01000007.1:68916-208396 GCF_003752585.1 Sinobacterium caligoides | reverse complement strand
GGTAGTGTGGGGCTTCCCCATGTGAGAGTAGGTCATTGTCAGGCTCTTATGCTAAAACCCCGTAAGCTAACGCTTACGGGGTTTTTTTATGCCTGGATAAAGGTACTCTAG
The DNA here is from genome assembly GCF_003752585.1 of Sinobacterium caligoides. Classification (NCBI taxonomy): domain Bacteria; kingdom Pseudomonadati; phylum Pseudomonadota; class Gammaproteobacteria; order Cellvibrionales; family Spongiibacteraceae; genus Sinobacterium; species Sinobacterium caligoides. Next base: position 208,285 of record NZ_RKHR01000007.1, on the reverse strand, counting down.
GAGAGAGAAGACGAGCTGTCATCGGTGTTACAAGGGAGGGGAAGAGGTGATATCGAGAAAGGCGAACAGGACTATTTTGAAGCCCTGTCAGAGTGTCGCGTACCTGTTAATCATTCTTTTGTAGTTTATTGGCCCTGACGGCGAGGTCCCAACCGCCGAGATTTTTCCAACGATTAACCATCAGGCAAAAGAGTTCGGCAGTGCGTTCTGCGTCGTAGTCGGCTGCGTGTGCTGCGGCGTTGTCGAACTCAATACCGGCCAGTGAACAGGCTTTTGCTAACACCGTATGGCCGAGGACAAAGCCGGCGAGGGTGGCAGTGTCAAAGTTTGAGAATGGGTGGAAAGGGTTTCGTTTGATATCGCAGCGCTCGGCTGCGGCCATCATAAAGTTGTGGTCGAAGGCGGCGTTATGTCCGACGAGCACGGCTCGAGTACATCCCGATTCCTTGACCGCTTGGCGTACATGCTGAAAGAACTCTTTCAACACCTCGTCCTCGGTGCGGGCTCCGCGCAGCGGGTGGAAGGGGTCGATGCCGGTGAAGTCGAGGGCCGCCTGTTCTATATTGGCGTTCTTAAAAGGCTCTACCTGGTAAAAGTAGGTTTTATCCTTATGTAAGTAGCCCTGGTTATCCATCTGCACCATTGTTGCACCGATTTGTAGCAGTGCATCGGTCTTGGCATTGAAGCCGCCGGTCTCTACATCAACGATGATGGGGAGGAAGCCCCTAAAGCGCATAGCCATGGGGGTCTTGAGTTTGGTTTTACTTTCGCTCACAAAGAAGTCCTTGTCGAATCACTTGATGACTGTCGCGCGCCAGTGAAGCTGTTCGCCTGCCATTAATGGGGTTAGCTGTTGGTCACCGAGAGGTAGCTGTTCAGCCACGGTCCAGCTGTCTTTGGTTAGCTTGACTTTTTGCTGATTGCGCGGCAGTTGGTAGAAGTCTGGCCCGAAGTGGCTAGCGAAGTCTTCTAGCTTGTCGATTGCGCCTGCTGCATCGAAGGCTTCTGCGTAAAGCTCGAGTCCTGCAAAGGCGGAATAGCAACCTGCACAGCCACAGCTTTGCTCTTTCATACCTGTAGTGTGTGGAGCAGAGTCAGTGCCTAAGAAGAAGCTTTTATCACCGCTAATGGCAGCCTCGATGAGGGCCGTTTGGTGAGTATTTCGTTTCAATATGGGCAAGCAGTAATAGTGCGGCTTGATACCGCCGACCAGCATATGATTACGGTTAAATAAGAGGTGCTGCGGGGTGATAGTCGCCCCAACAAGGTCGCCATGGGTACGGACAAATTCGGCGGCGTCGGCAGTGGTAATGTGCTCGAGGACAACACGTAGTCGACTAAAACGGTTAACAATGGTCGTGAGGTGGCTATCGATAAAGGCTTTTTCACGGTCAAAGATATCAATATCTTGATGGGTAACCTCCCCATGTACCAACAAAGGTAACCCTACTTCCTCCATAGCCTCAAGAGCCGGGAAGATCTTTTCGATGGCGCTAACCCCTGAGTCGGAGTTGGTAGTGGCGCCGGCCGGGTAGAGTTTTGCCGCATAGACGATACCACTCTGTTTGGCCTCTCGTATGTCTTGTGGTGAGGTTTTGTCAGTGAGGTAGATCGTCATCAGCGGTGTGAAATCATTGCTCGCATAGCGATCTATACGGCTTTTGTATGCTTCGGCCATCGTGGTGTTGACGATCGGCGGTGTGAGATTGGGCATTACGATGGCGCGGGAGAAGATACGTGCAGTATCCGGGACAGTGCTACGCAGGGACAAGTCATCACGTAAATGCAGGTGCCAGTCATCAGGCCGGGTAATAATTAGTTCGGTCATTGCTCATTCTCAGCGGTACATGTGCGCTGCATATTACTCGATTTGGCAGATTTTCTAAAGAAACGCTTACTGCTATCGTGGTGGTAGCAGTGAGTTTAGATAAAACAGAGAGGGTGTGTGTGTTGCGTTTAACGGAGAGCAGTGTTGTAACATCAACAATAAGCCGGCGAGCGGCTGCTACAGGATGAAATTTAGTGCAACTCCGTTTAGAATAACGATCAATCATTGCACGCTAGCTAAGATTTGGCCATTGGCAGTTTCGCTAGCAAACTCAACGCGGAAATAGATATGTCAGATATAAAAAAAGTAGTACTCGCCTATTCCGGCGGTCTCGACACCTCGGTAATCGTAAAATGGTTACAAGAGACTTATAACTGTGAGGTAGTAACGTTTACTGCCGACATCGGTCAGGGGGAAGAGGTTGAGCCCGCCCGTGCTAAAGCTGAAGCTCTGGGTGTGAAGGAAATTTATATCGACGATCTGCGTGAAGAGTTTGTTCGTGACTATGTCTTCCCAATGTTCCGCGCCAATGCAATCTACGAGGGTGAGTACCTACTCGGTACCTCTATCGCCCGCCCGTTGATTGCTAAGCGTATGATCGAGATTGCCAATGAGGTGGGAGCCGATGCGATAAGCCACGGTGCTACTGGCAAAGGTAATGATCAGATTCGTTTCGAATTGGGGGCATACGCACTGAAGCCTGGTGTCGCAGTCATCGCGCCTTGGCGTGAGTGGGACCTCACTTCTCGTGAGACATTAATGGCTTATTGTGCAGAGCGCAACATCCCTGTTGACTTCGATAGCAAGAAAAAGAAGTCGCCTTACTCGATGGATGCCAACCTGTTACATATCTCCTATGAGGGCGGTCTTTTAGAGGACCCTTATGCTGAGGCAGAGGAGGACATGTGGCGTTGGAGTGTTTCTCCAGAGGAGGCACCGAATACTGCGACCTATCTTGAACTAGATTACCAGCGCGGCGATATCGTTGCCATCGATGGCAAGGCGATGACGCCGGCTGAGGTACTGACCTACCTGAATGAAGTCGGTGGCGCCAACGGTATTGGCCGCTTGGATATTGTCGAAAACCGTTATGTGGGTATGAAGTCTCGCGGCTGTTACGAGACACCGGGTGGTACCATCATGATGCGTGCGCACCGTGCGATCGAGTCAATCACTCTGGATCGTGAGGTAGCGCATCTTAAAGATAGCATCATGCCCAAGTACGCCGAGCTGATTTATAACGGTTACTGGTGGAGTCCTGAGCGCAAGATGATGCAGACGATGATTGATGAGTCACAGGAGTTTGTTAACGGCCGAGTACGCCTTAAGCTCTATAAGGGTAACGTTACCGTGGTAGGACGTAAGTCTGAAAACAGCTTGTTTGATGAGTCGATAGCCACCTTCGAAGACGATGCCGGTGCCTACGATCAGAAGGATGCCGCGGGCTTCATTAAGCTGAATGCGCTGCGCCTGCGTATCGCTGCTAATAAGGGCCGAAATAACCTATAGGCTCTGTTGTTAAGTGACACTTTGAAAAACCCGCTAAGCGGGTTTTTTTGTGGCTGAGGTTTATCGATGCAGTAGGTGTGTCGGTTGTAACGAGTTCTAGGAGTGCTGAATACAAGCTAGACCAATAACCCGGATAACTTGTCTCGTAACCAATTTTGAGCCGGGTCGTTGTTGTTACGGCTGTGCCAAAACATGGTGTGCACGACAGGCTTTGTTTCAAAGGGCGAGTTTAAGATTTGCAGGCCGAGTTTATCGGCATATTGGTTAGCAAAAGTAGAGGTCATAAAACCGATACACTCGCTATTGGCGATTAAGCCCATCATCGACATCAAGGAGTGACTTTCACAGCTTATCTTTCTTTGTAGCATAGACTCTTCGGCGAAATAGTCGGCGGTATATAGTTTGCTTCGCCTGACCTTAACTGTGATGTGTTGCTCGTGGTAATACTCTTCAGAACTTAAGCTACCGGTTATTCGAGGATGATCGTTACTGCAAACAACTACTAGCTCTTCGCTATATAATGGTTTGGAATGATAGGACTGGCTGCTGATTTGACCGATATCGATGGCGAGGTCGGCTTGCTGCAGGTTCAATTTATAAAGTAACTCGTCCTCATCGTTTGGCGCTAAATTGAAGCGGATAGAACAGTTGCCCATCCCTTCATCCTGCTCGACGAGAGGTTGTAACATGCTCATCATGGGCTCGTTGACAAAAACCTCAAATACCCGGCCCTTACGCGGATCAAAATTTCTAAAATTGCCGAGGGCAAATTCAAGGTTGTTTAATGCCGGTTCGATTTGCTGGGCAAGCTGCTGTGCGGCATTTGTTGGCGATATCCCTCGCCCCTCACGGACAAAGAGTTCACAGCCGAGCTGCTGTTTTAATCGTTTTAAGGCGCCACTGACTCCAGGTTGGGTTAGCCCTAGCGACTCTGCTGCCAGGGTGATCGAGCGCAGGCGGTATACCTCTAAGAAGATGGTCAGTAAATTGAGGTTCAGGCTGTCAGTCATCAATTAACCCATAGATTTTTGTTATGTAGGAAGCATATATTACTTTATTTCAAGTTATGTGTTAACCCCCTATAGTAACTTCATCCATTTAATATTGATTGCAATTCTCAGGGGCAAGTATGAAAAAACAACTAAGCGTTCAGAAATCAATCATTGCTATGGCCATCGTTATTTCTGCGCCGCTGCAGGCCGCCGCTCATGACCATGATCATGTCCACGGGGACTTGAGTACAGGCGGTGGTATGCCGGCTACTGCGGCGACTATTGCCTCGAACGACCAGTTTTCAAGCACACTCAACTGGGATGATCGAGTCGCATTTGCACGAAATAAGAGAGGGTTGATCGTGCCCCTGGATGTCGCATCGGCGAAGATAGTCCGTGATAACTATGATTTTATCAGTCAGGACTATATCAGTGAGACTGTTAACCCATCACTATATCGTCAGGCACAGCTGAACAATACGGCCGCTGGTCTGTATCAAGTTAGAGAGGGTATTTATCAGGTGCGGGGCACGGATCTGTCTAATATTACCTTTATCCGCGGCAAGACGGGCTGGATTGTTTACGATGTACTATTGACCAAGGAAGCGGCGAAAACGTCAACCGAATTCTTCCTTAACAACGTGCCCGAGGGCGGGGATTTGCCTATTGTGGCGATGATCTACTCACACAGCCATGCCGATCATTTTGGTGGTTCACGGGGGATTAAAGAAATGTTTCCCGGTGTGCGTGTATACGGCTCAAATAATATTACTAAAGAGACCGTTGATGAGAACGTGCTCGCAGGCAATGCAATGTCTCGGCGTGCAGCCTATCAATACGGGGCGACCTTAGGTGCGCATCGTCACGGCATCGTCGATGCGGGTTTAGGTAAAGGGCTTTCCCAGGGAGAGATTACCTACGTTGCCCCGGATTATACTTTTAATAGCGAAGGCAAGTTTGAGACTTATTCTGTCGATGGTCTTGAGATGATCTTTATGGATGCGGCAGGTACCGAAGCGCCATCGGGCATGACGACGTTTATCCCCAGTATGGGAGCGCTGTGGAGCGGTGAGCTGACTTACCACGGCATGCACAATATCTATACCTTACGTGGAGCTAAGGTTCGTGATGCGCTGAAATGGTCTAAAGATATTAACGAGATGATAAATGCCTGGGGCAACGATATTGACGTTGTTTTCAGCGCACACTCATCGCCGGTCTGGGGGAATGAGGAGGTGCTCGATTTTATGAAAATGCAGCGTGATAATTATGGTTTTGTGCACAATCAGACCCTGCGTTTAGCCAATAGCGGTGTCGTATTGCAAGACATCGGTGATGCCCTCGTAGATGCGCTACCTCAATCTATTCAGCAGGCGTGGCACACCAACGGCTACCATGGCTCATACAGTCATAATGCGAAGGCTGTGTATAACATGTATCTTGGCTACTACGATATGAACCCGGCAAATCTAGACCCGCTACCAACGGCCAAGGAGTCGAAGAAGTTTGTCGAATATATGGGCGGTGTCAATAACGTTGTAGCCAAAGCGACAGTCGATTTCGAACAGGGGCGCTATCGTTGGGTAGCGACGGTATTAAACAAGGCGGTGATAGCCGAGCCGAAGAATAGAGAGGCGAGAAGGCTATTGGCAAACACCTACGAGCAACTCGGCTACCAATCAGAGACCATGGGCTGGAGGAACAGTTATTTAACTGCGGCGCAAGAGTTGCGAGTGGGGACCATGCCAGGGGCACCGAAGTCCGCCTCTACTGATGTGTTGTCAGAAATGAGCGTGACTAACCTGTTGGATTATATCGCAGTTAAAATAGATGCCAAGAAGGCTGCCAAGACCCCATTTAGCATGAATATCATCATACCGGACCTCAATGAGATTCATTATGTTGAGATGTCTAATGGCAACTTAAGTAACGGCCTAGTACGAGAGAAGCATATGGCGGATACGACGATTGTGGCCATTAAAAAGGATATAGCGACACTGTTGAGTGGTCGTCAAAGCATCGAGAAATTAAAGGCTTCTGGTGCGGTGATGATTCAGGGTGATGAGTCTGTTTTTAGCAAGCTTAAGGCGGCTTCTGTAGAATTTGATGAGAGTTTTGAGATTGTACCGCGCCCGCTAAAAGGCCAGGAGGTTGATGCTAAGTTCTATTAACTATACGGACTAGATCGGTTTGCTTGAAAAGGTCGGCAGCTGTCGGCCTTTTTATTGGTATGGCTTCTCGTGGGATAAATGGATCTGTGATTTAGCGGGATAAATCAGTATAATGCCGCTCTTTTCACCCTGTGGATTACCTTGTATGAGCACGTTAACAGACCAGATTAGTCAGCGCCGTACTTTTGCGATCATATCTCACCCCGATGCGGGTAAGACAACGATTACAGAAAAGCTTCTTCTTTTAGGTAACCTCATCCAGGTTGCCGGTTCTGTGAAGGGCAAAAAGGCAGACCGTCATGCGACATCGGATTGGATGAGCATGGAGCAGGAGCGTGGAATTTCTGTTACCTCGTCCGTCATGCAGTTTCCCTATAACGGCTGTACGGTGAACTTGCTCGATACACCGGGCCACGAAGACTTCTCTGAAGATACTTATCGTACGCTGACCGCTGTCGACTCGGCGTTGATGGTCATCGACGGGGCGAAAGGTGTCGAGGATCGCACGATCAAGCTGATGAATGTCTGTCGCCTTCGTGACACACCCATTATTGGCTTTGTGAATAAGTTGGACCGTGATATCCGCGAGCCGATTGAGTTGCTTGACGAAGTGGAAGAGGTGCTCGGTATTGCTGCCGCGCCGATTAACTGGCCGCTGGGCATGGGCAAGGAATTCCAGGGTGTGTACAACTTATACACAGACACGATTCATGTGTTTGAGCAGGGCAAAAACTTTGTTCTCGGTGATGATATTCGCATCCAGGGGCTTGCCAGTGACGAGGCGAAGGAGTACCTCGGTATCTACTACGATGACATCGTTGAAGAGCTAGAGTTGGTCCGCGGTGCATCACACGAGTTTAATTTAGACGATTATCTCGCCGGTCAGCAGTCGCCCGTCTTCTTCGGTACTGCCATGGCTAACTTTGGCGTTAAAGAGATGCTTGACGACTTCGTCAAATGGGCGCCTAACCCCTTGGATCGTGATACTGCCCAGCGTACCGTGGCGGCAACGGAAGAAAAATTCAGTGGCTTCGTTTTTAAGATTCAGGCAAATATGGATCCCAAGCATCGTGACCGTATTGCCTTTATGCGAGTGTGTTCAGGCAAGTACAGTAAGGGCATGAAAATGAAACATGTCCGTACCGGCAAAGACGTTAAAATTGCCGATGCGGTGACTTTTAAAGCCGGTGAGCGTGTATTAGTCGAAGAGGCGGTGTCGGGTGATATTATTGGCCTGCACAATCATGGCAGTATTCAAATTGGTGATACCTTCACCCAGGGTGAGGAGCTGAAATATACGGGCATTCCACACTTTGCACCGGAGCTATTCCGCCGTATACGCCTTAAAGATCCTTTGAAGATGAAGGCGCTACAGAAGGGCTTGCAGCAGCTTTCGGAAGAGGGGTCTACTCAGGTGTTCTTCCCAACGCGCAATAACGACATCATTGTCGGCGCAGTAGGGGTGCTGCAGTTCGAGGTGGTGGCCTACCGCTTGAAGGATGAATACAAGGTTGAAGCCATCTACGAGCCAGTGAACGTCTACACTGCACGTTGGGTGGAGGGTAGTGAGGAGCACTTGGCGGAGCTTAAGCGTAAGGCGAATGACAATGTGGCGATCGATGGCGGTGGTCATTTAACTTATCTTGCGCCGACACGAGTGAACTTAGCGCTCGCGGAGGAGCGTTACCCTGAGGTCGACTTTAGGTCGACACGAGAACATTAATCGATCGACTATACTGAACCCGCACTAGCGGGTTTTTTTTCGCTGGTAGGTTGGAGTTTGATAGATCGACTTGCCGGTCGGGCGCTGCTGGTGAAGAATAGCCAATAAGACGATAACAACGTGGATGCACTGATGACCGTTAAAGACCGCTTACTGACAGCCGTGGTGCCAGCTATTATGTTGTTGTTATTAGGGGGCTGTTCGAGCCTGCCTAAACATGTATTGAAAGAGGCGTCCTATGTCACCGTTCTGCCGGAGGAGACTCCAATGGGCCGCTCGGTGCAGGAGCAGAGTCGCAGGCATGCGGGGCAGTCGGGTTTTACCTTGCTGCGCTCTGGTCGATCGGCATTTACCAGTCGTATGCTGGCGATCAGAATGGCGGAGAAGAGCCTGGATTTGCAGTATTATATTTGGGAGGCCGACACCACCGGTATGATTCTGGCGAGGGAGCTGATTCGGGCGGCTAACCGAGGGGTGAGGGTACGTTTGTTGTTGGATGACAACAATATGCAGGGTTATGATCGCGTATTGGCCGCGATGAACAGTCATCCAAACATTCAAATTAGAATATTCAATCCATTTGCTAATCGTGAATCACACCTTTTCGATGCTATGACGGACTTCTCTCGCATTAATCACCGCATGCACAACAAAGTGCTGGCAGTGGATAACGCGATAGCGATTGTTGGCGGCAGGAATATTGGCGATCACTATTTCGCGGTCAATCCACAGGCTAACTTTCGAGACCTTGATGTCGTCGCAGCAGGACCGATAGTCGAGCAGATCTCCGATACCTTCGATGAATTTTGGAACGGGCCTTATGCGTTGCCGGCGGAAAAACTTGTCGCTATCGATAGCCAGCATGATGGTGCTCATTTAGAAGAGAAGTTGACCAAGGCTCTGGAAAAGAAGCCTTATCCCTATTCGCTAACCGACGACCTCGATAAGCTGCAGGCGCTACTGGCTGATTATGAAGAGGCCTTTGTCTGGGCTAAGGCTGAGGTTGTCTATGACCGGCCAGAGTCCATTGAGGGTGAGAGTGCCGAATATGGTATTGCCTCATTAATGACTGAGAGGTTATTGCAGGCGCGACAGCGAGTTTATATTGAATCGGCCTACTTTGTTGCCAGCGGTGATACGGTGGCTAATGTTGCCAAATTGATCGATGATGGTGTCGATATACGGGTGCTGACCAATTCCCTGGCCTCTAACGATGTGATCGCTGCGCATGCCGGATATGCAGAATTTCGCGAAGCATTAATACGAGAGGGAGTGGAGGTCCATGAGTTGCGGCCCGATTCGGAAGAGATACGCAAAGCCTGGAGCGTCGCGCTGGGTGCATCTAAAGCTGGCCTGCACACTAAGGCCCTGGTCATCGATGATGACAAAGTGTTTGTCGGTAGCTATAACCTAGACCCTCGGTCGGCCAATATTAATACTGAAATTGGTCTGTTGATCTATAGTGAAGCCTTGAACGCCCAGCTTGCTGAATACATGGCGCAAGGTCGGTCGCTGAAAAACAGTTACCAAGTTTATCTCAATAAAGAGGGTAAGCTCCGTTGGCGAACACTTGAGGGCGGTGTGTTAATCGAGTATAAAAACGAGCCGAAAACACATTTTTGGCAACGCTTCTTCGCAGATTTTATTGAGCTATTACCGGTTCAATCGCAGCTTTAATTAAGGCTGCGGTTGTTCGAGTAGCGCCTCAATGGCCGCCTCTAAAGCTTCTGGCTTCGTGGCTGGTGCGTAGCGTGTTATCTGTGAGCCATCTCTGCTGATCAAAAACTTATTAAAGTTCCATTTTATCGTGGTGCTGCCGAGCAGGCCTTTTGCTTGCTGGCGGAGGAATTTAAACAGTGGCTCGGCCTGCGTACCATTGACGTCAACCTTGGCTAACATGGGGAATGTGACGCCATAGTTCAATTGGCAAAAGCTAGAAATCTCCTCCATTGTACCTGGCTCTTGTTGTGCAAATTGATTACAGGGAAAACCGATAACTTGCAGCCCCCGCTCAGCATATTTTTGGTTGAGCGCCTCGAGGCCAGAGAATTGAGGTGTCAGCCCACACTTACTTGCGGTGTTAACCACTAACAATACTTTACCTTGGTATTCGCTTAGTGTGCTGCTGGTGCCGTCGGCCTTACTGACGCTGAAGTCATAAATACTGTCGCTCATTGAGAATCTCCTTATAATTATTTATTAGCATAAATTAAAACATGAAATATGAGTCGTTGCACGGTCATCATTAGAAAGCGTTAGCTGTATAAGCATAGATCGTCTAGATATAACAAAACCAACTAAGCTTTATCCCGGATCCAGCTATAATTAAACGATGTGCAGGTATCGTTGGCCGCGTCGCCAGTTCGTTGTCGCAATGATAATATCAGAGTTAAAAGTCCTGTGAAGTAGACCTATCCCGCCGGCTATCGTGCTTTTACTTTTGCGACGATTGCTCCAATTCTGTGGCGAGGCAGAGGAGGGTTAAATGAGTATGAAAAGGCTGGCCAGCTGTTCTGGAATATTAGTGCCAGCGCTAGTGGCATTGCTGTCTTTTTTTTCTTTGAGCTCAGCTGTTGGTGATGGCGTCGGGCAGCTCGTGCTTTCGCTGGTGACGGTGTCGCCTGAGGTTTTCGGTGGTGATGTCTTTAACGACTCGATGCTGATATTGAAAGACAGTAATGTGCTGCCAGTTGAGGTTGAGATGGGGGCGGCAAACAGTGTCTCTTTTCAGTCGATACTTTATGGTGTGCTTTTTTCATTTTTTTGCTTTTATCTTTTTATTGGCTTGCGTTTGCGTAGAAGTAGTCAGTTATATTTTGTTACCTATATCTTTCTCGTTGTGCTTCTTGTTTTGTGTCGAGACTATTCGTTGCTTGGCTGGCTTGTTAATGATCATGCGGAAAGTGTTTACCCGTTACTGTTGGCCTGGTTGAAATTATTGGTGTTGGCCGTGCATGTGCTGTTCATATCCTCGTATATGAAGAGCAGGACAACTCAGCCCAATCTCTATATTAGCCTGTGTGTTTTGCTGTGCGTTAGCTTGGCGTTAGCGGTCGTTATGCCTTTTCAATCCACCGCAGCTCTGAAGATCATGTTGCCGGTTATTTATAGTTTATTTGTAGCTCTATCGATGTTTCTCGTCGGTTTCGGTGTGCAGCAGAAAATAGCGGGAGCAAAATATTTATTTGTTGCGGTTCTTTGTGCTGTGGTGGGTTTTGTCGTCAGTGAGATGGTCGAGGATGGGCTACTGCTGCTTAACGAGTATAGCTATCAGGCGCTGGTGATTGGTGTTGTCGCCGAGGTACTGTTGTTTGGTTTTTGCTTGGCAGATAAGCTGGCGATAAGCCATCAGCGACATCGTTACTTGTTGACCTCTACGCTAAAAGCTAAGGACAATGAGCTAAAAGCCTATGAGCAAAGCAATAAATTAAAAAATCAATTTCTCGCGGCAATCAGCCATGAGTTACGCACACCGATGAACGGTGTTGTGGCTGCTATCGATATATTGACGCCTGATAATCCTGACCGTGTTGAGCGAGAGAAATATCTTCAGTTGGCCAATAGCTCGGCAGAGGATATGACGAGGTTGCTGGATAAGCTGCTATCGTTTGCGGAACTGCAATCGGGAGCGGTACGTGCGAAAGAATCACAGTTTAATCTCCGTGAGCTGATTGTGGATCTGTGTGAGCGCTACGAGGAAAGGGCGCAGCGCAAGGGTATTAACCTACAGCTTTTTATTGATCAGGCTGATCAGCTTTGTGTGCTGGGTGACGTGAAAAAGCTGCGGGAAATTATCAGTCAGCTCATCGACAACGCGGTTAAGTTTACCGATCATGGCTCGGTTGTTGTAAGGCTAGATGTTTTGCCAGCGGAGACAGATCTAACGGCCGTGATTAGTGTGACAGACACCGGTGTGGGGATTCAAGCGACGGACAAGCAGAGTGTCTTTAATGCATTTGAACAGCAGGATGCGGGCTGTGATCGACGCTACAGTGGTTTGGGTATTGGCCTGAGTATCTGTCAGCAACTCGCCAATATCATGGGAGGCGAGTTGAGCTATGAGAGCGAAGAAGTGATCGGCTGCACGTTTACACTGTCTGTGCCGTTGAGACCGGCTCAGAAGCAAGCGCTAGAAGCAGAGCCAGAAGTTATCGTTCAAAACCGGGGTAATATAGCGCCGATTCTCATCGTCGAAGATAACTACGTCAATCAGTTGGTGCTCAAGGGCATGTTGACGAAGCTTGGCTACGAGGTGTTAACGGCTGACAACGGTATTGAGGCGTTGTCGGTGATGGATCGTTATGCGGTTTCCATTGTGTTGATGGATTGTCAGATGCCAGAGATGGATGGTTTTGAGGCCACCAAGAGAATTCGTGCGGGCTATGAGGCTGGTGCGGAGGTGCCGATTATTGCGGTGACGGCGAACGCCATGGAATTTGATACTGAGCGCTGTATTGCGGTGGGCATGAATGACTTTATTAAAAAGCCGGTGCGTAAAAAGATACTGATGAAAAAGCTATTGTACTGGTTGAATAAGCGTCCTGCGGCGAAAAATAACGTCGAGTTTTGAAATGATAAAAACTGTTTCTCGAAAATAATAAAACAGGTCTAAGTCTAAAGTAAAAACTAACAAGATAGATTTAAAAGGCGCGACGATCATCACTCGCCGCGCCCAAGGGGTTAATGTGTTGTCAGCGTTATGCTGTCAACTAGGTCGTTGGCAATCGCCTCCTTGGTAAAGATGACTGGGCGCCATTCGCCACGAGAGAACAGGCGCGTCTGGTCAGCGTAGTGTGGTGACTCAGGGTCGTGTGATTGGCTGTAGGTGAGAAAGGCATCAGCCTTCGGGCCATCTTCGGTAAACTCTAAGGCCATCACCCAGCTGGCACCGCTACGAATGACGTAGTTGCTGTTGGTCACAGGTAAAGAACCAGAGCTATTGATATTGAAGACACCTTCTAGGCCACCACCACCGGGAATGGCGATGCGCTCCTCACCTTTTATCGCATACTGAACCTCTTTCAGCGGTGTATCGAGGGCGATATTTGCTGCCTGTAAGGTTTGCACGGCCTTGCCGAGTGCGATTAACGCCGGATCTTCGTCGACCAATGTCGTGTCATCGATCAGCTTGAGGCCGGAGGGCGTCGCAACAGGGTTAGCAGGATCGAAAGGAGTCTCGAACAGGTCTGCCGATAACCAGCGCTCACCTACCTTATAGTAGCTTTTCAAAAATTCACGGAAGATCGGTGCACCGACACTGTCGTTGCGATAGAGACCGTCCCACTCGCTGAGCAGCTGGCAGGCGGTAGTGATGTCTATCGTCGTGCCGTCGACAACGACCTTGTTGACGGCGCTACAGCGCTCGCTGAGCTCGTCCTTCAGTAGTTCGCTCGACATGCCGCGCTCGCCGGTGACGACAGACTTCAGCTCCTCGAGGTTGAACTTGCCGTCTGCGCCGGAGACACCGTTGGCGGAGGCCTCTTGCAGCAGCACCGCATTCATCCGGGTGCGCGGGCTGCGAATGCTGTCAGCTGGGCCATAGACGATGGAAAAGTCTTCGATCGGCGCGTCGAGGTTGGTCAGCCACGGGCTGCTGTTGGCATTAAAGACGTAGTCGCTGCGAGTGAGTCGTGGTGCTTTTTCGAAGGGCACAACACCTTCAACAGGGGTGGTGCCGGTATCGACCCACTCGAACATCGAGTTGCTGCCATCTAGTATTAATTGGCCGCGCCCCTCCTGCCATGAGTATTGCATCGCCACTGCTTCGTCTGTCTGGGGAGGCGTCGATAGCAGCTGTTTCACCGTCATGTCGACTTGAGGAAGTAGGTTGGCGGTACGAGAACCGTCGATGAAGTAAGCCGTGCCAGACTTGTCGGCGGCCATGGTATTGACCCAGGGAATGCCCTGATAGTCGGCGAAGGCCTGCTCGAACTCGGCTAAATTACTGGCACGATTCATCGCCAGCCACTGTTTGACCATGTTTTCATTGCCCTGGTTGGCGTCGCGATAGGTCTGTGCGCCATCTTTCCAGCCGATAATTGGTCCATAGTGTGAACTGTACAGAGTGCGGGTCTGCGGTTGTAGGCTGCCGTCTGCCTGGAGTACCTGTACCGTGTACTCTTGTGACGACATTTGGCGATATTCGTCATCGTACTTGTACTGGGTAGGGTCGCCGTCTTTTAGCGTCAAGTGGTAGGCGGTGAAACGCTTGGATTGGGAGACGGTATGGGTCCAGGCGATGTTGTCGTTGAAGCCAATTAACACCCCCGGTACGCCGACAAAGCTGACGCCGGTAACGTTGAGCTCACCATCGATCGTGAGTTGGTTCTCGACAAAGCGCAGCGAACCGCTCCAGGGGAAGTGGGGGTTTGATAGCAGCATGCCGTGGCCGGACTCAGTCTTATCCTTACCGAGTGCCCAGCCATTGCTACCGAGTTCTTGATTGTTCTTGGTGATCTCGTTCAGCTCGGTGTTGAAGCTGCTGAGGCTGGTAACTTGTTGGGGGGCGGGTAAGGTGGCAGTAGCCACTTGTGAGGCTAGGGCGGAGCCGCTGGCAAACAGTGCCAGCTTGAGGTGGTAAGCGTAGAGGTCGGTGACCGTGACGGTGGGGATGGGGTAGGCGTTGTCGCCACTACAGGGCGAGGGGTAGACACCGTTCTTATCGGCGACTGCCTGGTTGAAACCGTTGACATAACCGGTCAGGGTCTCCGCGTCTTGTTCGTCGAGGGTCTTGACGGCCTTTTCCGCGTTCGGGTAAATGCCGAGAGCCTGTGTGGCGAAGTCGGCGTTGACATTGCTGTCTTTATAACCGGCACCGAAAGTCTTCGCCAGTTCGGCGCGCACACCGATAATTTCTTTGGCCAACGTACACATGTTTTCCTGTGCATGGGCATAACCCTGACCGTAGTAGAGCGAGCGAATATTACTAGCACTGATATGGGGTACGCCGTAGGAGGTGTATTCGATCAGCGCTGTGTCGGTGCTGGGGGTGCTGTTATCGTCGGAGGTATTGTCTGATGGGGTATTATTCTCGGGCGTATTGCTCGGGGAGTTACTACCATCGCTGCCGCACCCTGCGAGGGCGATTGCGATCGCGATTGCGATCGCACCGGGTAGAAATCGCGTGGTCGGTGTTTTTGTTATCGTCATTACTTGCTCCAAAACTCTTGTCTTCGTTCTTATTAGGTCCTTATACGGTCTGCTCCAGCTCCAATATAAAGCAAGCTCAGGGTGTCAGTTCGATGGCTTAAAATCGTCCTATCCGACCCATCCGAACTTATTTTATGCGCTGACATTACAATCAATTAGTGAAGCCCGCGGGCAATGTACTCGCGGGTTAAATTACGCTAATGTTAGCGCTAGTAATTTTAATAAGATGTATCAATTGATGATGATAATAGCGATAGCGGTGACTCTGCTGCTGGCTGCCTCTGCTTCTATTGCCACGGTGTCGCACGCGCTCTTTAATCGGCAATACCGCGGTCAGCGTAAAGCGTGTTTGGTCATGTTGATGCTCGCCTACTTGACGATAATCGGTGAGCTGGCGGTCTACCATTTCGCCAGCGAAAGCGGGGGCCTGATCACGCCCGGCAGTTACTATTATATTGTGACCTTCTCCGCACCGCTTGGTGCCGCGATTCCGGTGTTCTTGTTTCTCTACCTCAAATCCATATTGAGCCAGCACGCGGCGCGGCGCGACCTGCTTCACCTCGTGTTGCCGTTGCTTTATTTGTTGCTGATGTTGCCTTATAGCGGTCTTAGCTTAGCTGATAAGCAAGCCTTCTTCCATTCTATTAACCAGGGGCAAGACGTCGCATGGCCCTTGTCGATGACGCCGACACGCTCGACCAGATTGGCTGTCTGGGCCATCTTCGGTCTCTTCTATTTGCAGCTCGGTTGGCGTGAATTACAGCTACAAGCTGATAGCGAGGCGTTGTTTAATGTTGCTGTCAGAAAGCTTTTGTTGCTCTTTGGTAGTGCTGTCGCTGTCTTGGTCGTCTTCATCATTGTGCGTTTGCCACATAGCATGACCGGCTTGTTGAGCCTGTTGACGGGGATGTTGGCGATCGCCACCAGTGGGCTCTATCTATATCATCAACGGGTCGATAAAACATTGGGAGCGATAGCGCGGGGGGTGGCGAGCGCTGCTATTTTACCGGTGGTGGATGTTGCGGCTGCTAGTGACGATAGCGTTAATAAAGACACTGCCAGTAAGGGGGCTACAGGTCATAGCGGTACAAATAAGGGAGCAAGTAATACGGCTGCCCCGGTGGCCGTGAAGTCGTATCGTTCTTCGGTGACGGAAAAGGCGGCCGATGCTTTAGTGCGGCGGTTAACTCGGCTGATGGAGGACGGCAATTATAAGGATTCGAAGTTATCCCTAGGCAAGTTGGCGCAGCAACTCGACACCTCGACACACCATCTATCGCACGCCATTAATCAGCACTATCAAGGGGGCTACTTTCAGTTGGTACACTGTTACCGGATTGAAGAGGCCAAGCGGCTATTGGCAGAGAGTACGCTGACGATAGCCGAGATCACCTACGAGGTGGGCTACAATAGTAAATCGGTCTTTTACGGCGAGTTTAAACGACAGACGCGACAGACCCCCAGTCAATATAAAAAATCCTTCAGGCAGCTTCCGCTGACGGGGTAGGGTGGCGTTTTATACTTATCGCCGAGTATCGGCTCGGCGAAGCTACCTGCTTTCTCCCTTGCTGTAAGCGTTAGGGCTTAATCCTCGTACTTACAGAGATAGCTGCTTTCAACGACGGCCTTCACTTGAAAGCGCTTGTTCGCCTCGACGATAAACGTCTCTCCCTCGACGAAGGTTTGGCTGGCTGCGCTATCTGGCAGGGTAACGGCTAGACGGCCGCTGGTGAC
Source organism: Sinobacterium caligoides (assembly GCF_003752585.1). Lineage (NCBI taxonomy): Bacteria > Pseudomonadati > Pseudomonadota > Gammaproteobacteria > Cellvibrionales > Spongiibacteraceae > Sinobacterium > Sinobacterium caligoides. The sequence continues at coordinate 191,179 of NZ_RKHR01000007.1, read as the reverse complement.
GGTCATGTATTCGCGCTGAGCCGTGGCAAATTCATAGTCGCCAGCGGCCATGACACCGATGGTGGCAGCGAGTGTCTCGGTTTGAAAGGCGATCGACTTAACGTTACCCGCAAAATATTCGTTGGTTTTAAACATACGGCTTCCCAAGGTTATAGTGTTGTTCTTCTATCGCAAATAATGCCATAGATTAGCTTGCCGTGCATGTTCAGCAGTTGTGCTGAATGTCGACAAAGTTACCGAATCGTCATCTTGTTGATGACTTAAATCAAGTGCCATAGGGCTGGTATTCTATTAAGATATCAACAACTGATCGAATAACGATCAGAGAGTTAAGCATCAAGAGAGGGGGTGATTCCCCGCACCAACCTGCCCCGTCTGGGTAAGGTGGTTTCCTAGCTGGAGATGCGGCCGCACTGGCAATGAATCAGGCGCCCCCCTTTCAGCTGTCATTCGCCCTTGTTATTAGTGGGAAATATGAACAGCACCATCGAGACAATCATCTTATTAGAATATGGCCACGATTTAGCGGCTCATGCACAAGCGTCTCTCGAAGCACAAGGCTATCGGGTGATTGCTGTCGACCTATGTTGTGATCAGGAGCCGACGTTTGGTGCGGTAGAAACTGCGTTGATCGTTGCGGTGTCGCAGGCGCAGTATCGCGCCCAGTGCATCGCTGAGTCCCTAGACTGCGCCCATTGTGTCTACCTCGACCCGGTTGTGCCCGTTGGCGTGGCAAAGCCCTTTAAACCTGTAAGCGTATTGCTGACGCAGCAGTCGACTGATCAGGCTGTGCCAGGGTCAGCCTATGTTGAGCGTTATCCGTTGGCGCGCAATGCGGTTTATCGTTTACCGCTATTCACTGAGTTCTTGTCGCGAGCAAGCGCCACTAGTCGTCCGCCCGCCACGCAGTGTTGCTGTTGTGGGCGTGCGGAGGAAAATGAGGCAAAGTTGCTACAGAGCCGCTCTCGAGGATTGCTCTATTCTTCAGCTCAAGGGCCGAGCTTTACGGGTGATTGGCTGTTCTCCCAGCAAGTGATCGCACAGCGCCAGTATGACCAAGGGCTCGGGCCGTGGTTCTGTGTTGGTTGTTCAGGTTTGGCGACGTTACCGGCGGGTTTATATGGGCGAGCAGAATATGGCTGTCGAGTGTTGGCTGACAACGGTCTAGATATTCGCGGCATTAATTTGTCGCCGCGATTTGGTCGGCCAGACCAGGAGGCACAGGAGACGAAAGCCCCCTGTGTTAGCGATCGCAGGCAGAGTGCTTAAGCGCGTACCCTAGCGTATCGTGGTCGCGCTCTAGCGTAGTAGTAGTAACGGTATGGCTGTGTTGTGCAGTACCTTGCTGGTTAGGCTGCCTAGCAGTATGTCGCGGATACGGCTGTGACTAAACGCTCCCATGACCGTCATGTCGATATCATACTCGGCCTGATAGTGGCCAATGGCTTCGTCTAGTTTGCCTTGCAGCAGTGCACTCTTGACCTGGTGACCGGCTTCTGTGAGCTGTGCGTGAGCGCGTCGTAGGTGCTCTTCACCGTCGGCGCCGCTGCCGACAAAGATCACATGGCAGCAGCTGTCTTTGAACAGCGGGCTGGCACAGACCATCTCTAGGGCTTTTTCTGCGCCGCTACTGCCATCAAAGGCCAGCATGACGTTTTTTGGTTCGACGAAGTCTTGATTAACTACCAGCATAGGGCGATGCAGAGTTCTTAGCGCAGACTCGAGCTTGTGCCCGATGCCGGCTTCGCTGTCCTGGTGGGCCTCGCCTCGCAGGCCCAGCACCAATACGCGAGTGCTGTCTTCGAGGTCTACCAGGGTCTCTGCTAGGCCGCCATGGCGTTGCAGTATTGTGGCGTTGATGCCGAGCTGTCGACAGCGCTGTTGTGCCTCGGCAAGCATCTGCTTACCGTTTTCGAGTATCAGCTTTGCCCGCTGTTGCTCGAGGTTGGCGAGTTCCATTAGCAGGCTCTCGCGAGCCCCTAAACCAATACTGCCCGAGAGGTTAGAGGCTGCAGGCTGCTCGTTATTACAGGTGTGTAGCAGTTGCACCGGTGTGTCGATCGAGCGGCTGATCCAGGCCGCGTAATCGCACACGCTGGTGCTGCTCTTGGAACCGTCAATGCAGGCGAGTATGGTTTTTGGGCTGCTCACTAGTGTCCTCCTAGGACCTGATCAATCTCTTCCGGTTTGTCGTGTACGCCAAAGCGGTCGACGATGGTCTTACTGGCCTCGTTGAGTCCAATGACCTCGACCTGCGCACCCTCGCGCTTGAACTTTAAGACCACCTTGTCTAGAGCTGCTACCGCGGAAACATCCCAAAAGTGCGCCTTGCTGAGATCAATAACAACACGTTCCGCCACTTCTTTAAAGTCAAACTTATCGACAAATTTATCCGCAGAGTTAAAGAACACCTGGCCGTGGATGCTATACAGCCGTGTTTGCGTCTGCTTGTCGAAGCTGGTCTTGCTATACATGAAGTGAGAGATTTTGTTAGCGAAGAACAGCGCCGCCAATAGCACACCGACAAACACCCCGAGGGCGAGGTTGTGGGTCCAAACCACGACGATCACGGTGGCGATCATCACGATGTTGCTGGAGAGGGGGTACTGTTTGATACCGGTGATAGAGCTCCAGCTAAAGGTGCCGATCGAGACCATAATCATCACTGCGACGAGTGCGGCCATGGGGATCTTTGAAACCCAGTCGCTGAGGAAGACGACCATCAGCAGCAGTACGGTACCGGCAATGAGCGTCGATAGGCGACCGCGACCGCCGGATTTAACGTTGATTACCGATTGACCGATCATCGCGCAGCCGGCCATGCCGCCGATGAAGCCAGTGGCAATGTTGGCGACGCCCTGACCCTTGCACTCGCGGTTTTTATCGCTGGTGGAGTCGGTGAAGTCGTCGATAATAGTCGCCGTCATTAATGATTCGAGTAGGCCGACGACGGCCATGGCGGCAGAGTAGGGGAAGATGATTGCCAACGTGTCGAAGTTGACGGGAACCTCGGGCCAGAGGAAGACTGGCAGGGTGTCAGGCAGCTCACCCATATCGCCGACGGTGCGAATATCTAAGCCAACAAACATCGCGAAGGCGGTGCAGCTCAGAATGCAGACAAGGGGCGAGGGGATGACCTTACCGATGACAGGCACATAGGGAAAGAGATAGATGATGCCGAGACCTGCCGCAGTCATGGCGTAGACATGCCAGGTAACATCGGTGAGCTCGGGGAGTTGCGCCATGAAGATGAGGATGGCGAGGGCGTTGACAAAACCAGTGACCACGGAGCGAGAGACAAAGCTCATTAATTGCCCCAGCTTCAGGTAGCCGGCGGCGATCTGCAGGATGCCGGTGAGCACCGTCGCGGCCAAGAGGTACTGTAGACCGTGCTCCTTGACCAGCGTGACCATCAATAGCGCCATGGCGCCGGTGGCGGCAGAGATCATACCGGGGCGCCCGCCGACGATGGCGATGACGACGGCGATAGAGAAAGAGGCGTAGAGACCCACTTTAGGGTCGACGCCGGCAATAATGGAGAAGGCGATGGCCTCGGGGATCAGTGCCAGTGCGACAACAATGCCGGCGAGCACGTCGCCTCGAATATTGCCCAGCCAATCAGCGCGGGTAGAAGACAGTAACATAATAACCTTAGACAACTTGAGCCAGCTGCGGGGTACCCCTGATCAGCCAGTGAATGAATATTAATCGTTTATTTTCGCGCGACCTTAACAGCTAGCGCACCTCTAACGCAACTTTCTAGCGGGATAACATCACCAAAGCGACTTTTTTATCGCCTTAATTATCTCCTAGCCTTGCTCTGTTTTTGGGCCATTGTTAAGGTATTGCGACCAAATTATAGTCGTGCTGGCGAGCCAGCACCGTCTAGGCTGATATAAGCCGTGATGCGCAGCGTTGCGCATTTGTCGATTCATGAACAAACCAGAGTAGTGGCATGACAGATACTATCGATACCCTCGATGATGGTATTGAGCGGGTTTCCCTCAAACAATATACCGAGAAGGCGTATCTCGATTACTCGATGTACGTCATCCTCGATCGCGCCTTGCCCCATGTGGGTGATGGCTTAAAACCGGTGCAGCGACGCATTATTTATGCGATGAGCGAACTTGGCCTGAAGGCGTCGAGTAAGCATAAGAAGTCGGCGCGTACGGTCGGTGATGTTATCGGTAAGTTTCATCCGCATGGCGATAGCGCCGTCTACGAGGCGATGGTGTTGATGGCGCAGCCCTTTAGCTATCGCTATCCGCTCGTCGATGGTCAGGGGAACTGGGGCTCGCCGGACGACCCTAAGTCGTTTGCGGCGATGCGTTATACCGAGTCGAAGTTGTCGCGTTTTGCGGAGATATTGTTGGCCGAGCTGGGTCAGGGCACGGCGACCTGGCAGCCTAACTTTGATGGCACACTCGACGAGCCGCAGACGCTGCCGGCGCGGCTGCCTTACGTCTTGATGAATGGCACCACCGGTATCGCAGTGGGCATGGCGACGGATATTCCACCGCATAATGTCCACGAGGTGGTCGCCGCCTGCGTGCACCTGCTGGAGAAGCCGAAGTCGACGGTCGCGGACTTGTGTCAGTACGTCAAGGGGCCGGACTACCCGACAGAAGCGGAGATTATTACCCCGGCAGCCGATATTCAAAAGATGTACGAGACCGGTCGGGGCAGCATGAAAATGCGCTCGATCTATCATGTCGAGGAGGGTGATATCGTCGTCACCGCGCTGCCGCATCAGACCAGTGGTGCGAAGGTGTTGGAGCAAATTGCGGCACAGATGCAGGCAAAAAAATTGCCGATGGTCAGCGACCTGCGAGACGAGTCGGATCACATGCACCCGACTCGTCTGGTGATTGTACCGCGCTCGAACCGTATAGACCTCGAGCAGTTGATGAATCACCTGTTTGCCTCGACAGACCTGGAGCGTAATTATCGGGTCAATATGAACATGATCGGCATCGATGGTCGACCTAAGGTGAAGAGCCTGCTGACCATCTTGCAGGAGTGGTTAAGCTTCCGTCAGGATACCGTGCGCAGGCGTCTGACCCATCGCTTAGAGAAGATCCTTCGTCGCCTGCATATCTTAGAAGGTCTGTTGATTGCCTATCTAAATCTCGATGAGGTAATCCATATCATTCGCACCGAGGATAAGCCCAAGCTTGTCCTGATGGAGCGCTATGGGATTAGCGACACTCAAGCCGATGCGATCTTGGACTTGAAGTTACGTCAACTGGCTAAGCTTGAGGAGATCGCCATTCGTGGCGAGCAAGATGAGCTGTCGAAAGAGCGCGATATGATCGAGAAAATTCTCGGTTCAGACGCGCGGATGAAAACACTGGTAAAGAAAGAGTTGGTTGCCGCCGGCAAGGCCTATGGCGACGAGCGACGCTCGCCACTGGTACTGCGCAGCGAGTCGAAGGCCTTCACTGAAGAGGATATGCTCAGCTCCGAGCCCGTGACGGTGGTGTTGTCGGCGAAAGGCTGGATTCGTGCGGGTAAGGGGCATGATGTCGATGCCTCGGCGCTGAACTATAAGTCGGGCGACAAGCTCGGTTTTGCTATTCACACCAAGACCAATTATCCGGCTGTTATCCTAGATGCCACTGGTCGAGGTTATACTGTAGCCACCCATAGTTTACCTTCTGTGCGGAGTCACGGTGAGCCGTTAACCGGGCGCTGTAATGTTCCCTCTGGCTCAACTTTCGAGGGCGTATTAAGCGGCGCGGACTCGCAGTTGTATTTGATGGCGACGGATGCCGGCTATGGCTTCATTGGCAAATTTGCCGATTTCCAGAGCAAGAATAAGGCGGGTAAGGCAATTATCAGTGTGCCGAAGGGGGCGAAGGTATTGCCTCCGGTGGCGATTGACGATGTTGATAACCGCTATGTTGTCGCGCTCAGCAATGAGGGGCGAATGCTGGTGTTCCCGGTTGCCGATCTGCCACAACTGGCGAAGGGTAAGGGCAATAAGTTACTGGGCATTCCTGCGGCAAGGGTTGAGAGCCGAGATGAATTCTTGCTGTCGGCGCTCATTCTCGCCGAGGAAGATAAGCTGGTGGTACACGCGGGTAAGCGCCACCTGTCGATGAAACTGGCAGAGCTTGAGCACTACCGAGGAGAGCGCGGTCGCCGTGGTCACAAGTTGCCGAGAGGCTTCCAGAAAGTGGATAAGCTAACCATAGAAAGTGCTTAGCTGATATTCACGCGATAAAAAACCGGCCTAGAGCCGGTTTTTTTATGCAGCCATGAGGCGCTATTCGGGTTGCTCGTCAGCCCTAGTGAGCTGGCCCAGCTGATTGTCGAGCAGCTTTTGGTAAACCGGCGAGACCGACAGTAGCGTGTAGATATCGTTGTGGCCACTATTTACACGGGTGCGTTCTGCGATCGTCGGCTCTGCTAATAGTAAGCGGCTCAGCACGATCTCGCCGAGTTGGTTGGCCTTGGCAAGTAACTCCCCCTCGAATTGCTGTCGATATTGCGTGTCTAGCTCTGTCGGGATCGCCTCAGCGGCCGGGGCAGTGGTGAGCGCTAGGGCGATGTCACTGTGGTCGTCGGGGTTGGAGCTTTGCTCGAACAGGCTACGAATCAGCACGGCCGCGCAGAGTGCTTGAAAGCAGGCGTCGGTGCTGTGGTTGAAGGAGAGCACTTCGCCTTCGTGGCCAGAGTGATGCTGGCCGTCATAGAGTTTGGCGACCTTATCGATAATAGCCATGTTGTCGAGCAGCAGCTGGCAGTCATCTTCTTGTTGCAGCTGGATGGGCTCGCCTCGAGAGTTGGTGAAGCGGATGGCCAATAGTGTCGGTGTGCCCTCGCCATCGACGAGGTTGTTGCTATTGTCTTTTTGGCTGTCGATGAACTGACTGGTCAATAGTGTGCGGGGAAGTTCCTTTTGAATATCAAAGCGCTTGCTGTCGCGTAGACTCGCAAAGATCGAGTCGATGGCGCTGGTAAACTTTCTCGCGCCTAGATAGCTTGCGAGGTAGATCGCGACTAAGATCAGGCCATTACAGAGCCAGAACCAGAAATTGGGCAGCTGAGGCGGCTGAGGGGCGAATTCGATATCGATATATCCGACGATATTGTCTTGTAATAGAATGCTGGCGCGATAGCTGTGCTCGCTGCGCTCCTCACCAGCTTCGGCAACGACGGTATTGTTGGCGTCGTAAATGGAAACGTGTAGAGCCTGGGACCGCTTGAGAGTCTCTGCGGCCAGCACACGCAGGCCTATTCGGCTGTCGCTCAGCATCAGATTGCTGGCTGTATAGGCTGTTTGACTGGCCAGCTGGTTGCCGTACTGGTCTTGTTGGCGCAGATGTTGAGCGCTGAACTGTTGCTGCCATAGAGCAAAGTTGATAGCGAAGATGAGCACAGCGGTGCTCGTCACGAGGGTAGCGAGCTTATGGGCAGGGGCGAGTGACTGCAGGAATTTTACGACGCGCATGGTGATATAACTGCCAATTGTTGCATTACTGGGGTTTGGGTGGTGCTGCCTCGTTCTGTAGCGGTTACAATGGCAGCAGGATAATAAATTGTTCTCGAAAGTTACATCTTCGAAGATATTCAGATGATTAATAGCATATTTTAGGCGGTTTTGGCTATGAAACGTATTGTGTTGATCAACATTTCTGGTGCTGACAAGCCTGGACTGACCTCCACTATCAGCAGTATTCTCGCTCGCTATGACGTGTCTATCCTCGATATTGGTCAGTCGGTCATTCACGACACATTATCGCTCGGCCTATTGGTGGAGTTGGAGAATGAGGCGGCGAGTAGCCCAGTATTGAAAGATATACTGTTCAAGGCACATGAGCTGGAGGTACAGGTCAAGTTCTCACCGATTGATGATGAGAGTTATAGTTCATGGGTAGGGGGGCAGGGTAAGCCGCGGCACATCGTTACGCTGTTGGCGCGTAAGGTGACGGCGCTACATATTGCCAAGGTGTCGGAGTTGGTGGCGCAATACGACCTCAACATCGATAAGATCGACCGACTTTCGGGGCGCGTGGCACTTGATAGCTTTAACGAGCACGACAAGGCCTGTGTACAGTTGTCGCTTCGTGGAGTGTTAACGGACCCTGCTGAGGTGAGGAAGGATTTTCTGACTCTGGCTGGACAACTGGGGCTCGATATCGCCTATCAGGAAGATAATATTTATCGCCGTAATCGTCGACTCGTCTGTTTCGATATGGACTCGACGCTGATTGAGGCAGAGGTGATCGATGAGTTGGCTTACGCGGCAGGAGTCGGTGAGCAGGTTGCGGAGATTACCGAGAGGGCGATGCAGGGTGAGTTGGATTTCACCGAGAGTTTTGCGGCGCGACTGGCTTTACTGGAGGGGTTGGACGAGACGGTGTTGGAGGGGGTTGCGGAGCGGCTGCCAATCACCGAGGGAGCTGAGCGACTGATTAACACCATGCGTGCGCTCGGTTATAAAACGGCTATTCTGTCGGGTGGCTTCACCTATTTCGGCCGTTACTTACAGCGTAAACTGGGTATTGATTATGTTTATGCTAACGAGCTGGAAATTCATAACGGCAAGGTCACTGGTAAGGTGAGTGGCACCGTCGTCGACGGTCAGCGAAAGGCTGATTTACTGCAAGAGTTGGCTCAGCGTGAGCAGCTTTCATTGCAGCAGGTGATTGCCGTTGGTGACGGTGCAAACGACTTGCCGATGCTCTCTATTGCCGGGTTGGGGGTGGCGTTTCGGGCCAAGCAGATTGTTAAGGAGTCGGCCCGGCACTCAATTTCGACCCTGGGGCTAGATGGCGTATTGTATTTATTGGGCCTCAGCGACAGAGAGATTAAGTCCCTTGATTCGTAGCGGTCGCTAGCACTAGCGTCGACGATAGCTGCTGGATATCTATCGTCGATGGTGGCCTAGGCGAGGTCGGCAAACTCATAATTCATCTCGCTATCGGGGCCCTGCAAGTATTCACCTTGGATATAGCCGACACCGATCTGCCACAGGGTTGTTAGCATAGAGGCGATATTGACCTGGGGAACGATAGTGCCAACATCGCTGCTAGCTAGGCTTCGTACTAATTCTTTTAGTTTTTGGCGCTCGTCGTCGTCACCGAGATGCTCGGAGACTTGGTCGGCTAGGCGTACAAAGTCGGCTTTAATATGCTTGAGAATATTGCCATTACTAAAGTGGGAGATTGAGAGGCGTAGGTGGTGTTTTTTCAGTGCGGAGAATAAGTGTTGTGTCGAGGTAATTGCGTCGCTTGCCGCATGCTCAGTGATTTGGAAAACCAATGCCTCGGCAGGGATGTCGGCAGCTTTGAGAATGATGCTAAGCCAATCCCCGAGTTCCGCATCTTTTAGGGCGCTCGATGAGAGGTTGATAAATAGTCGCGTGTCAGCCCCTCTGTTCGCTCGCTGTGCACTGAGAGCCTTGCTGGTCTCCATGATGATCCAGCGATCTAGTTTCGACTCGCCGCCCTGAAAGAAGCGTGCTCCACAGTGTTCTAAGCTTTCGTCGAGTTGATAGCTAGCTTCATAGTATTCGCCAGTATCACCGCGCAGGCTGACAATAGGTTGGTAGTGAATGTTGATGCCACCATTGTCGACGAAGCTATTGAGGTCAATATTGTCGTCAAGAATATCCACTTCGACGGTAGGTGGTGTGTAAATAGCAATTAGGTTATCGCTTCGTTTCGCCTCGATGGCAGCAGTAAAACAGTGGTCGATAATCGTTTGCGCGCTGTCACCGTTCCGTGCGGCGATAGAGCAAATACCACCGTGGCCAGATAGAGCGTAAGTTCTCCCGTCGTGTTCAAAAACCTGCTCTGCGGCGCTGGAGAGTAGTTGATCGAGGTGCCTCTGCAGTTTATCCGCAGCTAACTCGATACTGAATAGGAGGCCGTAATCGCCGAGACGAATGGGGAGAAGTTGTTTTTGTTCACAGTAATCAGAGAACTGTTCGAGTAGCGCTTCGCTCACCTCGTAGCCTGCTGTAGCCTGAATCTCCTCTAGGTTGAGCTGAATGAGAGCCGTAGAGCTGTCGATAAGCTTCGCATTGACTCGCTCTTGAGCTGTGCTGACGCTCGTCAAGGCTTGCTGGGGGGCCGAGTTGGCGGCGGTTAAGTTGGCGGCAGTGCTGGTGTCGGTAGATCCCGTCTGCTGCCTGATGAGTATCTGGGTGCAGGATTCGCCTTCGTAGGTAGCTGCTGACAACTGCATGCACACATCAAACTCGCTCTCATCTTCCTTGAGCGCTTTTAGAGAGAGTTGCTGTTCTGTCTCGGTGCTGCTGCTGTAGCGCTTCAAAAAGGTCTTAAAGAGGTCTTGCTGGTCGTCGGCGATGAGGTCGATGATAGGGAGGCAGTCGAATTCATCGATATCGTTATAGCCAAAGAGCTTTGCGTAGGCTTCGTTGACGTGAATATGCATGCCATCGGTGATATAGGCAATAGCATCTTTGGAGTTCTCGAGTAATAGTTCGTAACGTTCTTTAATTTCTGCGAATTCTTCCAGCATATTCTGGTGAGTGAGGCGTTGGCGGTGATGCTCAATCTCACGTAGGGCGCTGTGCAGCAGGTGTTGTTGGTTGGAGTCGCGAATAATATCACTGGCGCCGATGGTGAAGGCTTGCTCTAACTCGGTATCGGAGGTGTGTTCGGGGAGGATTAGCAGCGAGGGGACTTTTAAGTTGTTGTCACTGCTGTTGATAATAGAGAGTGCCTGCTCGATGCTTAATTCAGGGTGTTTGTTGTCGCTAATAAGCAGGTCCCAGTTCTGCTCGCGGAGCGCCTGATGCAGATCGGCTTCACTGTCGAGCTTCTTGGCTCTTGCTGCGTGACCAGAATTACGGAACAGGCTGATGATGGATTCTGCGTCGTTCTGCGTCTGGTAGAGCATGAGTAACTTGAAATTGTTATTGCTATTCATAGGGTGCTATATATCGAGGCAAATAGTACGTTCTGTGGAGCAGGGCAGTAGAGTTGACCCATCACTATTGAGTCGCTCACTGTAGAGGCTGCTTGATAAGCCAAGATTACAGTGTCTTCCATAATATGTCGAAGCCGTCTTTGTTTTGAGTGTGATCGACATCACGCTCAGCGTGGTTTGATGGCCTTGTCGATTTATGGGTGGCGCTATATTCGAATTGATTGATGGAGCCGGTCGCAGCAACGCGCTCGTTGAGCTTTATGGTCAGGGCGTCAGAATCATTGAACAACTCTAACTTGGCGTCTGTTGAAAAAGTTATCGGTGGCGTGATGATCGTGGCAGCTTGATTGATGAGCTTAATTTCCGGCAGCATGAGCACTCTCATGTAAGAGGAGGGGGCGCCGACTTTAGGGATCATGCGCCCGACGTAAGCGGTGCATGCAGGGCTTAACAGCTCAATGCCGAGCTGAGTTGGTTGATGCTCAGAGCGTTTAACCCAGCGCACAATAGCCACGCTTGGGCAGGTGTGCTGACTTTCTCTGACGGCTAATATTTCGCCGGTTTTAATATGAGTGTGGAGGTTCTCTGGCCAGGCAATGCAATAACCGCCGGGGCTAACATTGCTCATCGGTAGCAGGTGTTCAGGGTACTCGTTTATCTTTATGGCCGCTGTTTGAGAGGCGGCAAGCTCAGCATCCTGTCTCTCTTGAATCACCTTGTCGATATTGCTGCAAGAAATGTTGCTCGCGCCATCCTGCTCACCCTGGTAGATGCTTCCCCAGACGTCGTTGTTGCTGCCGGGACTTCTGGCAGCTTGATCTATGAAACGATTGTTGTTTTTAGTTTGTTTTGGCTGCAGTTTGCGACGCTGATGCAGCATCTGCTCAAGATTTCGTTGATTGGCAATTTGAAAGTGAGCTGGGGCCAGGCCGACGCAGACAAAGAGTTTGTCGGTAGAGGCGGCTCGGGTGTTAGTGCGTGATGAGAAGCTGCTCCAAGCGGCAATCAAATGTTGTAATAACGTATTGGAGAGCACTCCAGTGTTTTCGCTTTTTAGCTGTCTGCTGAGCTTCCCGGTCAGTTGCTGGGTATCTAGACAGAGGCTGCTAACGTGTTTGGAGGGCTTTAGTAGGGCACCGAAACAGGGGGGATGGTCACTGTAAAGAGCGACGATAAGTTGATCGTTGCTATATTGATGAATCTCTTTTAAGTGACACTCAGAGCTCCACAGGCGTAGCTGACGATAGATGACCTTCATTTCTTCTTGGCGCAGGCGGTTGGCGCTGATGCAGCCCAGTAATAGGGTGCGTTTGAAATTATCTTCAACGCTGCTTTGCTCGGTATGATCTTCGAGCGGGTCGCTGTGCCGGGCGGCGCTGAGTTGATGCTCTTGAGCAAAGCGATAAATAAGGTGTTGGCGGAGCCAGAAACCCTTGTAGACACGGTCGTAGAGCTGCTGTGAGCGCAGCAAAATCCCCCCTTGGTCGCTGAGGGCGCGGTGCAGAGCCAATGATTTCTGTAGATTGATCTTTTTCTTACTGCCAAGGAGAAAGTTAGACTGTTGCTTGGCGGTGGCGACTAATAGGTAGCCGGTACTGAGCCGTTGTTGGATGGCATGAGCGAGCTTGGCGACCTGTCTCGCTTGCTTGGGCAAAACAGCAGGCTGATTGAGGAAGTGTTTCGAAAGCGCCTGGCTGGCGTAATGTGCTTCGGGGCGGATGAGCTCCATAAGCTCCATTCGCAGGTTGGTAGAGAGTTTTAGGTGATTGATCTCATCCAGTGCTTTGTAGAGCAGGCGGCTTGTTTCACCGAGGTTTGCTTTCGGTAGTTGGTCGAGCCAGGACTTCAGTGCCGCGGCCTTCAGCTGGCAGAAGCTAAGCGTCTTCGAATTAGGTTCAGGAAGGTTGAGTTTCTGTTTAATGTCCAACACCGTGTCGCTCCAGCCAGAATGTTATTCTTTTTGAGTGGGTCGCCCTTGACCCTTGTTGTAATCGCAGCTTGCTTGCTTTTTGATCTATAACTTTGTCAATCATCCGCTATCAGCAGGCTGGCGAGATCGGCAGTCCACTAGCTAGTAGCCCACTACCTTATAGGATAGCTCGATAGCTGGGCTTGCGCAGGCTCTGTACGATAGGGTTAACGAATTAGTGTCTTCGAGCCTTCGCCGGCTAACTCCTGCACTAGCCGAGGTACCATGTAACCGGGCAGAGTGTCGCGCAACTGACGGTGTAGCTCGATGGCTTCGTCGCGATTAATGTCGAAGTGCTCAGCTCCCTGTACTTTATCCAACAGGTGAAGGTAATACGGAATCACACCTGTTTCGATCAAGCGTTTAGAGAGTGCGGATAAAATGTTTAAATTGTTATTTATGTCACGTAACAATACCGTTTGATTAAAGATAATAAAACCATTTTGTTGCATTTTGTTTAGCGCCAAGCCCACGTGCTGATCGATTTCTTGGGCGTGGTTACTGTGTACGACCATGATCATTTGTAGGCGGCTGGCACTGCTCCAGCGCAGGAAATTCTCGTCGATTCTATCGGGAAGTACGATCGGTAGACGGCTGTGGATTCTCAACCGTTTGATATGTGGGATGTCACTAATCTGTTGACAGAGCCATTCGAGCTGGCGGTCACTGGCAGCAAGCGGGTCGCCGCCACTGAGGATGACCTCTTCGATAGTGGGGTCTTCTCTCAGGTAGTTCAGCGACTTCTGCCATTCTTGACGCGAGGGTGTGTTGTCGTCATAGGGGAAATGGCGACGGAAGCAATAGCGGCAGTGGATGGCGCAGGCGCGGGTTGGCATGAGTAATACACGGCCGTGATACTTATGAATGATGCCGGGAACAGGATTGGCGTTGAGCTCTTGTAGCGGGTCGAGTGAATAGTGTGGGTGGCTATTGAGCTCCGTATCGAGAGGTAGCACCTGCTTCAGTAGAGGGTCGTGGGGATCGCCTTTGTTAATGCGCTGCAGAAAGGCCATAGGGACGCGTAGAGGAAAAGCCTCTATAGCAGCATCTATGCTGGCACGATAGCTTTGTGGGAGCTGTAAGTAGTCAATGAGTTGCTGGCTATCGGTGATGAGGTTGGCCAATTGTTGTTGCCAGCTAGACTGGCTCTCATTGTCGATACTGGTTGCGATTATCGAGGTCATGATGGGGTTATCTATTGATTCGGCAGTGCCGAACTTTATCATTACATCATCGAAGGCGTCATAAAAATTTGTCGTGCGCAAGGAGTCGACCGACTTCTATTACAAATCCCGCCGTAGCTGGTGTAGTATAGCGCGCAATTATTGTAACTATTCTCTAATAGCGAGTGTACGTCGAAGGGGATTTTTGACGGTTACAGGCTTTATTTTCGAGAGATTAACTAGGCGAGTGTGCAACATGGCAAACTATTCAACCAGTGAGTTTAAAAACGGCCTCAAGTTTATGATTGATGGCGACCCTTGTAGCATCCTTGAGAACGAGGTTGTTAAGCCTGGTAAAGGGCAGGCGTTTAACCGCGTGAAAATTCGCAACTTAATGACTGGTCGAGTACTGGAGCGCACCTTTAAGTCCGGTGAGTCTGTTGAGGGCGCTGATGTGATGGATACTGATTTGGAGTATCTCTATAACGACGGTGAATTCTGGGTGTTTATGGATCCGAACAGTTTTGAGCAGGTGCAGGCCGATGCTCGAGCCGTGGGTGATGCCCATAAGTGGTTGAAAGAGCAGGACTCAAGCACCATCACTCTGTTTAATGGTGCACCGATATCGGTGACGCCGCCCAACTTTGTCGAGTTGGAAATTACGGAAACCGACCCGGGTCTGAAGGGCGATACTGCAAACGGCGGCTCCAAGCCGGCGACACTCGCCACGGGCGCCGTGGTCAGAGTACCGCTGTTTCTTTGTGAGGGTGAAGTGATTCGTATCGATACCCGTAGCGGAGAATATGTTGGTCGTGCCAAGAGCTAATCACTCAGCAGCTTGTCTGCCATCCACTTGAACGCCTGCCTTGAGCAGGCGTTCTTGTTTGTGTCTATAGAAAAGGTGAAGTCATTGAGTAATTGTGAAGATTGGCGGCCTACCGCCAGCATGGAAACACTGCGGGCAAGGGCGGAGTTGTTGGCGGCGATCAGACAGTTTTTTGCCGCTCGCGGGGTGCAGGAGGTGGAGACGCCACTGATGGCGACGACTGCGGTTACTGATCCGTTCATCGATGCGTTCGAAATAAAGCTTGGCGCTGGCGCAGAGGTGCGCTATCTGCAGACCTCACCGGAGTATGCGATGAAACGTTTGCTGGCGGCAGGTAGCGGCCCTATTTATCAGATCTGTAAGGCCTTTCGTCGAGAGGAAGGAAGTTCTCGGCACAACCCAGAGTTCACCATGCTGGAGTGGTATCGTCCAGGCTTCGATGAGCGAACGTTGATGGATGAGGTGCAGGCGTTATTGGCTTCGTTGTTGCACGTGACGGAGTTCAGGCGTTTGAGTTACCGCGAGGTGTTTGACAGCGCTGTGGGAGTCGATCCGCATCGCAGCACGGCTGCTGAGTTGGCGAGTATCGCCCGTCAGTATGCTGAATTTTCATTTGCCGACGATGCCCTCGATCGAGACGGTTGGTTAGATGTGTTGATGACGCACGTGATTGAGCCCTCGCTCGATCCGCAGCATGGGGTGTTTATTTACGATTATCCGGCATCACAGGCTGCGCTGGCCCAGGTGCAAGAGGATGAAAGCGGTCAGCAGGTGGCGAGGCGCTTTGAGTTTTACTGCGGTGGTGTCGAGTTATCCAATGGCTATTATGAACTGTTGGATGCAGAGGAGCTGGCGCGACGGGGTAATGCAGACAATGCTAAGCGCAGTGGTCTCAATCGCCCGGAGATCGCGTTGGATCGACGGCTGTTGGCGGCAATGCAGGCGGGCCTGCCGAGCAGTGCGGGGGTATCGATCGGTGTTGATCGGTTGCTGATGATTCAGCGAGGGCTCGCGCGTATTTCTGAAGGCCTTAGCTTTGATATTGGTAATGCCTAGCGGAGGGGCGTCGCCACGCAGTTAGCTGCGTGGCGTTGATGCATCGAACTACTTTAGCTGAGCAAACTTCTCGCCCATGCGGGTGCCAGTGTCGGCGGTAAAGTCGTCGAGGAAATCGACGCTGTCTTTTGGGAACAGCATGATGACGGTTGAGCCCAGCATAAACCGCCCCATCTCTTCGCCCTTCTTCAGCGTGACTGGCTCAAGCTGACTGTATTGAGTCGTTTTTGCTGTTTTTGGCGGTGGTGCCACTTGACCGTCCCAGACCGTTTCGATGCCGGCGACGATCATCGCACCGACCATCACCATGGCAACAGGGCCGATTTCGGTGTCAAACAGGGCCACGAGACGCTCGTTGCGGGCAAACAGATCGGGGACATTCTCCGCTGTGGCAGCGTTGACTGAGAAGAGCTGGCCGGGAACATAGGTCATGCTGTTGAGCGTGCCGTCGAGGGGCATGTGCACGCGATGGTAGTCGCGAGGTGAGAGGTAGATAGTGGCAAATTGACCACCGTCGAACTGCTCTGCAAGCTCGTCGTTTGCCAGTAGTTTGGCGGCGGAGTAACTCTGCCCCTTGGCCTGAAAAATCTGCCCGTAGCGTATTTCGCCCAACTGGCTGATCACGCCGTCGGCGGGGCAGGTGATGGATTTTTCGCCGTCGTCAATGGGTCTTGCCTCAGGCTTTAGCGAGCGCGTGAAGAAGGCGTTGAAATTTTTGAACTCGAGGTAGTTCTCGGTTTCAGCCTCGTGCATCTGTACATCGTAATGGTTGATGAAATATTTGATGAAGGTGTTTTTCACCCAGGGATGCTCGCTGGCGGCGATTTTTCCTACCAAGCGAGACAGCAGGTGCTGCGGCAGTATGTACTGGGCGATGATGAATAGTGTCGTTTTCATATTGAAGCTCGTGTGATGCGGTGGTTAGGTACGGCCAGTTGCTACAGGGGTAGACGGGTGGTTGCCCCACTCCCCCCATGAACCATGGTAAGCGCGAATTTTAGGGTAGCCAAGTAATTTGGCGACGAGATAGGTGAGGCCGGAGCGGTGATGCGACTGGCAGTGTGTAACGATATCGTGCTGTGGCTGCAAGTCGCGCTCCGCCAGCATGTCGGCGATCTGTTCGAGGGGCAGTAGTCGCAGGTTGCGGCTCTTGTCCATTAGCTCGGTCCACTCGAGGTGCTTGGCACCGGGGATGTGCCCCCCTTTTTGTGCCAGTACCTTACTGCCCTCGAACTCTTCGATGGAGCGTGCGTCCCAGATGCGAAAATTAGCGTCATCGAGGCTACTTGATATATCCTCGAGCTCGGCGATGACGCTGCGGTTAAGTTGTTGTGCCTGATAGCTTGAGGGGGGGATGGCCGTCTGCTGTTGAGTGACTTCGAAGCCCTCATTGCGCCAGGCAACGAGGCCACCGTTCAGCACGCTATAGTGCCGGTGACCGATGACATCGAGGGTCCAGATGAGGCGACCAGCCCAGCCGCCACCCTCGTCATCGAGCACGACGACGTGATCATTAGCATCTAAGCCGATACGACTAAATAGCTGGCTTAGGTGTTCATTGCAGGGGATCTTGCCTGCAGCGGGCTTGATGCCAAACAGTAGCTGGCCAGGGCTAATATGTACCGAGCCTGGTATATGGCCGCTGGCATAGTTTTGGTCGCTGGAGACGTCGACGATAAGCAGGCGTTTGTCGCCCAATAATGGTTGTAGTTGCTCGGGTTCGATGAGCAGGCCTAAGTCGATGCTGTTGCTGAGAGTCGTCATGCTGACTGTTATCCTTTTAGAGCATCTCGAGTGAGGCGACGAGATGGCGAAAGCTGTCCATTCTACGCTGACTGATGTCACCGCGGGCGACGGCATCCAATAATGCGCACTGGGGCTCGCTCTGGTGTTTGCAGTCGCGGAAGCGGCAGTGGCCGATGAAGGGGCGTATATCGCTAAAGCCTTCGGCAATATCGTCCTCGTTCATATGCCAGAGGCCAAATTCGCGTATGCCCGGGGAGTCGATAAGGTCGCCGCCGCTAGGGAAGTGAAAGAGCTTGGCCGTGGTGGTGGTATGTTTACCTTTTTGAGTGCTCTCCGATAGGCCACCAACAGGAATGTTCATGCCGGGTAGCAGGGCGTTGATCAGCGATGATTTACCGACGCCAGACTGGCCGACGAAGACGCAGGTGCTGCCTCCTAAAATCTGTTTGAGTTCGTCGAGTCCGTTTGCTGACTTGGCAGAGGTGTAGACGAGGCGATAGCCAATCTGTGGATAGATTGCCAACAGCTCCTCGAGCTGTTGACGGTTGTTATCGTCAACCAGGTCGGTCTTGTTCAGTGCCAGAATGGGGGTGATGCGGGAGTGCTCTGAGGCAACGAGATAACGGTCGATGAGATTGGCGTAGGGGGTGGGAAAGGGGGCGACAACGATGACAATATAGTCGACGTTGGCCGCGACTGGTCGCAGTTCGCCGCGATTGTTGGGGCGACAAAGCTCACTGCGGCGATCGTGGCAGGCGACGACGACACCGGTGGGGTTGCCAGGGCGCCAGGCGACTAGGTCGCCGGTGACCAGTGCGGGAAGATTGGCACGCAGGTGTGCCCGTCTGCGCTCGCCTGCGCTCTCGCCCTCGGTGATCTCTACTTCGACCTGAGTGCCGAAGTGGGCGGTGATCAGCCCTTTTTGCTCGGCGCCGAGTTGGCCCTCGTCGAGCTGTTCTTCAGCGACGGCGGCGCGCCGTAGTGAGCGCTTATTGCGCTCGTCTTGAACCTTTTCGATGCGCCATTTTTGACGCCGGTTGAGCTTACGTTTTGCCATGAAAGAGCTTTGTTAGTCGGTCGAGGTGACTATTATTATGGGACTGGGGGTAATTTGCTACTAGTATGTGACGACTCGTTGCTCGGGGTGAGGGGGAGTTATGCTGCTTTAGCGCACAGGTGGTACGCTTGAGCGTATTTTTATCACCTTACGGCTGCTGGTCAATTGTTTGATTTGTCGCTATTAATTATACTCACAGTCTATTCTCTTGGTACTGGTAGGTAGCGCATGAAGTGTGCACAGAATTTAGTTTGGATCGACTTGGAAATGACCGGTTTAAATCCTGACTCCGATGTCATCATCGAAATTGCAAGCATTGTCACGGATTCCGATTTGCGCACCCTTGCTGAGGGGCCTGTTTTTGCGATTCACCAGCCTGACAGTGCGTTGGCGGCGATGGATGAGTGGTGTACTACCCAGCACGGCAAGTCTGGTCTGACTGAGCGCGTACGCCAGTCGACGGTCAGCGTGGCTGAAGCTGAGGCGCAGACGCTGGCTTTTGTGAGTCAATACGTTGACGCCGGTGTGTCGCCTATGTGTGGCAACAGTATTGGCCAGGACCGTCGTTTTCTCGCCCGCTATATGCCAGCTTTTGAGGCTTTCTTTCACTATCGCAACCTCGATGTTAGCTCGGTGAAAGAGTTGGCGCGCCGCTGGCGGCCAGATGTCCTAGCCGGGGTACAAAAGAGCGGCAGTCATTTGGCGCTGGATGATATTCGCGAGTCGATCAGCGAGCTGCAGCACTACCGTGAGACCTTCTTCAAGATGGAGGGCTAGGCTCTCACTGCTGGTGTTGCTTTAGTGCCCACTCGACGTGCTCGCGTACTAATGAGGAGGGGTGTGTCTTCCTGCTCTTTAGAGCCTCGATCACCTCGATGCTCGAAGGAGCATTACCTAGTGCGACGGCGATATTGCGCAGCCAGCAGGCGTGGCCAATACGTCGAATCGGTGAGCCTTCGGTGTTACTGAGAAAAGTTGTCTCATCCCAGGAGAAAAGCCGACACAGCTCGGCCTTGTCGAGGTCGTTCCTCGGCTGAAAGTCGGCCTCCTCGGTATAGCGGGTAAACTTGGTCCACGGGCAGACGAGTTGACAGTCGTCGCAGCCGTAGATCCTATTACCCATCAGTGGTCGCAGTGTTTCGGGGATGGCGCCTTGATTTTCGATGGTGAGATAGGAGATGCAGCGCCGTGCATCGAGTTGGTAAGCACCGCGAAAGGCGTCGGTCGGGCAGCGTTCTAGACAGCTCTGGCAGCTGCCGCAGTGGCCGCTCTGCTGTGGCTCATCGATGGGCAGGGGCAGGCTGGTATAAATTTCACCGAGAAAGAACCAGGAGCCGGCGCGGCTATTGATTAGCATACTGTTTTTGCCAATCCAGCCGAGCCCGGCGCGCTCTGCGAAGGCTCGCTCGAGTACCGGCGCGCTGTCGACGAAGGCGCGATGATTGCCACCGGCGACGGCTTCGACCATCTTGGCGAGTTTGGATAGGCGCTTGCGGATAAGTTTGTGGTAGTCGCGGCCGAGGGCGTAGCGAGAAATGTAGGCCTGGTTGCGTTGTTGAAGGCGCTTAACGGTGTCGACCTCAAGGGGGCGATAATCGAGTCGACAGCTGATCACTCTGACGGTGCCCGGGTGCAGCTCGGCGGGTTGAGAGCGCATGCTGCCGTGGCGGGCCATATAGTCCATCGAACCGTGGTCTCCGCGCTCAAGCCAACGTTGTAAGTGTTCCTCGTGCTGATGGATGTCGGTGTCGGTGATGGCAATATCGGCGAAGCCCAACTCTTTGCCCCAGCGTTTGATTTGTTGGCTGAGGGCTATTAAGTCGGTGTTATCGGCGATGTGCTGTGGGTCTGTATGATTAATGCTAGGTCACCTGGCGCGATCGTGTGCCGCCCGCGTGTTTCGAGCTGGTCATTGGCTATGGAAACGCTAATAATAACACTATCCGCTCGCATCTGCCGATAGAGGGTCATGATGAACAGAAAGTCAGTTGCTCCGCCTTATTATTCACTGGCCGCACTCTGCAGTCTGGGGCGTGAGCTGCCGTTGTATACAGCAGAGCAAGCAAGGGCGATCGATGCGGCCGAGATTCAGCGCTTAGGCAGTGATGGTTTGCTATTGATGCGCCGGGCGGCAGAGGCCTTGATGGCTTTTGTGGTGGCGACTTACCCGCGGCAACGGATGAGTATTTTTTGTGGTGGAGGTAACAACGGTGGTGATGGCTGGCTCCTCGCGTTGTTGGCACATCGTGCGGGGTGGTCTGTCGAGGTGCTCAGTGTGGCAGAGCCTGGCTCGTTATCGGGTGATGCGCGATGTGCCTACGATGAGGCACGGCAGGCGGGGGTGGTCTATCGAGAGTGGTCTGGTGACGCTGTTGAGGAGGGGGTAGTGGTCGATGCTCTGTTTGGTTCGGGCTTGAACCGTCCTATCGTCGGTCATCAACTACGGGCAGTACGATGCATCAACCGATTGTCACTGCCTGTGTTGGCGGTCGATATTCCTAGCGGTCTCTGTGCTGACAGTGGTGCGGTGCTCGGAGACGCCGTTCGAGCCGACTATACGATGAGTCTTGTGGTGTTGAAAAAAGGCCTGTTGACGGGGAGGGCGAGAGCCTTTACGGGAGAGCTTCTCCTAGCCGCGCTAGGGGTCGACGAGGCAGTCTCCAGCGCACCTGCCTCACATTACACTGTAATGCCATTGCCAGTTTCTCTGCCGAGGCGTTCAGCTGTCGCTCACAAGGGGGAGAGCGGCCGTCTGGTGTTAATTGGCGGCAGTGCGAACACAGCAGGGGCGATTATCATGGCGGCCGAGTCGGCGTTGTTGAGTGGTGCTGGTCTGATTACCGTGTTGACATCGGCGGCGACGGTTGCACCGTTGTTAGCCCGCTGCCCAGAGGTGATGCCTGTGGTAGTGGAGAAGGTGTCAGATGAAGTGATTGAGCGTAAGTTGGCTTCTGCGGACGCTGTTGTCATCGGCCCGGGGTTGGGGGTGGACAGTTGGGCTCGAGAGCTGCTGTCACGGGCGTTGCGTTGTGCTGCACCGTTGGTGCTCGATGCCGATGCGCTAAGCCTGTTGGCTGAGTATAAAGAGTTGCGAGGGGTGTTGACGGAGGCGGCTATCTTGACGCCGCATCCCGGTGAGGCGGCGAGGCTGCTCGGTACGACGGTGGCGGCAGTGGAGTCTGATCGCTATGCGGCGGTGGCATCGTTGCGGCAGCTTTATCGTACAAGAGTTTTGTTGAAGGGGGCGGGCTCGCTGATGATGGCTCGAGGAAAAGTGGCAGTTTGCCCCTATGGCAATGCAGGTATGGCCTCAGGGGGGTATGGCGATGTGTTGAGTGGTGTCCTTGGTGCGTTGTTGGTGCAGGGCTTGGCAGTCGATACGGCACTGACTATCGCTGTGAACCTCCATGCCGCCGCAGCCGATCGTCTGGAGTCGAGGCAGGGGCAGGTGGGTATGCGGCCGACAGAATTGTCGGTGGAGATTCGCGAGTTGATCAATAGCTTAGTATCATGAGCTTTTTAATGTCGTTGTGGTTGGATGTGGAATGAGTGAGTTAATAGCCGGTAGTTTTTTGGCGCCCGATGAGTTGAAGCTATTGCAGCTTGGCGGCGCGCTTTCTCGCTGTGATTGTCGCGGGGTGGTCCTGTATCTGTGTGGCGAGCTCGGCATGGGCAAGACGACGTTTAGTCGCGGTGTAATTACAGGCTTTGGCCACAGGGGGGCGGTAAAGAGTCCAACCTATACACTGGTTGAGCCCTACGAGTTTAGCGGTGTCGATGTTTACCATTTCGACCTCTATCGACTTGGTGACCCGGAAGAGCTCGAATATATGGGGATTCGTGATTACTTCACGCCGAGGAGTTTGTGTTTGATCGAATGGCCGGTTCGGGGGCAAGGGGTGCTGCAGCGAGCGGATATAGAATTGACCCTCAACTTGGCTGGAATGGGTCGTGAGTTGGTGTGGCGGGCGTTGAGTGAGCGCGGTGCTGCGCTGGCTCGTGCATGGTCTGATTTGATATGAGTTGCCGATGTCGTGATGATCGTGGCTTTATTGTTCTCTTCGCTGGCGTTTCATTACGCAGTTCCGTTAGTCTAAGCGGTCTTACCGAATGAGTTCGTCGTAATATGAGGAGTATCGATGCCCGCTCAGAGCGATAGTCAGGGGCCACGTTGGTGGTCCGTATTGTGTGTTACTGCTTTATTGTTGCTGACTTGTACGGCGCAGGCAAGCGACGTCGTTGGTGCGCGTATCTGGCGTGCGCCTGATAGCACCCGCCTCGTTTTAGATTTGAGTGCACCGGTAGAGCATAGCCTGTTGACGTTGTCCTCGCCGGATCGTTTAGTTGTCGATATTAAGGGGGGGCGGTTGAAGTCGAGCTCGGTGCTAGCGAAGCTTGATTTGGCGTCCTCACCGATCAAGCGTATTCGTTCTGCAGTAAAGGATAAGCATGATCTACGTATCGTCCTAGATTTAAAGGAAAGGGTTAAACCACGCAGTTTTTTGTTGCGTGCAGACGACAATTTAAACGACCGTCTAGTGATCGATCTTTATGATCGAGCGACAGCTAAGGTCGAAGTGAAAAAGCCAAGTGTCAATGGCAAGAGAGACATTATTATCGCCATCGACCCAGGTCATGGTGGCGAGGATCCTGGGGCCTCGGGGCCCGGCGGCATTAAAGAGAAGAAGGTGGTATTTGCCATTGCTAAGCAGCTCGAGGCAATCCTTAAACAGCAGCCGGGTTATCGCCCGTTTCTGACTCGTACTGGGGACTACTATGTTGGCTTAAGCCAGCGCCCGGCGCTCGCCCGCAAGCAGCGTGCTGACATGTTTGTGTCTATTCATGCCGACGCCTTCTCGAGCCCAAAGCCGCGTGGAGCTTCAGTTTTTGCCCTGTCGCAGCGTGGCTCGACATCGGCGATGGCGAGACATCTAGCAGACAGGGAGAACCGCGCCGACCTGGCGGGCGGGGTGACGCTGTCAGATAAAGACGATGTATTGGCAGGGGTACTGCTTGATTTGTCGATGACGGCGAATCTGGATGCTAGTTTAAAAGTTGGCGGCAAAGTTTTGCGTGGTGTCGGAAGTTTTGCGCATTTGCACAGTAAGCGGGTTGAACAGGCAGGTTTTGCTGTGTTGAAGTCGGCCGACATTCCGTCAATTCTTGTTGAGACGGGTTTTATCTCTAACCCTGCTGAGGCGAGGAAGCTGGCGACGCGGAGTTACCAGCGTAAAATGGCCCAGGCAATTTTTAAAGGTATCGATCAGTACTTCACTGCTCATCCGCCTTCTGGCACCTTGTTGGCCGCGAAGATGAGTGGCCGCTCTAAGCGTTACACGGTAGTGGCAGGTGACACGCTGAGTGGTATTGCGCAGCGTTATAGGGTAAGCGTGTCTTCGCTTAAACGGTATAATAATATGTCCAGTAGTGTTGTTCGTATCGGTCAGCACTTGAATATCCCAGCATCGTAGCGGATAAACACTTTCGATAGGAGTTGGCGGTGCGCAAAGCGCCGCCGGTGATTTTATGGCAGAGATACATGCACTTAGTCCACGGCTAGCGAACCAAATTGCGGCAGGAGAGGTGGTTGAACGCCCTGCCTCTGTGATCAAGGAGTTGATTGAAAATAGTCTCGACGCGGGGGCAGATAAGATTGATGTAGAGGTCGATGCTGGCGGCATTAAACGCATGCGTGTCCGTGATAACGGTTGCGGTATTTCCGAGGAGGATTTACCTCTAGCGTTAGCGCGCCACGCTACAAGTAAGATTAATACTTTGGACGACCTCGAGGGTGTAGTAACTCTCGGTTTTCGTGGGGAGGCTCTAGCCTCTATTAGCTCTGTATCGCGGCTATCGCTTACCTCGAATAGCTCCGGTAGTGGGGCGGGTTGGTGTGCCTCGAGTAGTGGGCGAGAGATGGAGGTCGAATTAACGCCGGCTGCTCACCCCCTGGGCACAACTATCGAGGTCAAAGACCTGTTTTTCAATACACCGGCGAGAAGGAAGTTTCTCCGTACCGAGAAGACCGAGTTTGGTCATTTGGAGGAGGTCATTAAGCGTCAGGCGCTAGGCTGCTTTGATATTGGCTTTCAGTTGACGCATAACGGTCGAGTGATTCACGCCTTGAGGAAGGCGACTTCGCTGGCGGAGCGGGAGCGCCGTGTGGCCTCGATCTGTTCACCAGCCTTCATGGAAAACGCCGTCTACATTGATACGGAAGCCGTGGGTATGCGCCTGCACGGTTGGGTCGCGTTGCCTACTTTTTCGCGCAGTCAGGCCGATTTACAGTACTTCTTTGTTAACGGCAGGGTGATACGTGATCGCCTTGTCGCGCATGCGATCAAGCAAGCCTATCGCGATGTGTTGTATGGTGGTAGACACAGTGCCTTTGTGTTGTATTTAGAGGTTGACCCGAAAGTGGTCGATGTGAACGTTCATCCGACGAAACACGAAGTGCGCTTTCGTGATGGTCGTACGGTGCATAACTTTCTCTTTAGCAGTCTGCATAGGGCGCTTGCTGATGTGGGGCCGAAAGACCACCTGCACGCAGCTCAAGAACGTGAGCAACGTACCGATGCAGAGGTGACGGCTCGCGAAGCCACGTTGACGCCTGCCTCACGGGGGGTTTTTGCCGGCCAGGCGGTGATGGAGCTGCGAGAGCCTAGGCCGCAGTCGCCGAGCCAGGTTCGAGAGCAGGTGAATGGTTATAATCAACTGCATGGTAGCTCGCCGGGCTCGTTCGTGGCGCAATCTAACGCGGTAGACGAGAAGCAAGGTGTTGAGGTGGGCGGTGAAATACCGCCGCTGGGTTATGCATTGGCGCAGTTGAAAGGTATCTATATCTTGGCTGAAGGTGCTGACGGGCTTATCGTGGTCGATATGCATGCGGCACATGAGCGTATTACCTATGAGCGGATGAAGGTGTCTTGGTCGGGTGATGGTATTCGTTCGCAACCACTGCTGGTGCCGCTGGCGGTTTCTGTGAGTGTGAGTGAGGCGGAGTGTAGTGATCTGCATCAGCCGTTGTTGGCGAGCCTGGGGCTGGGTATTGAGCGTGTTAGTGATGAGTCGCTGGTGATTCGAGAGGTGCCGATTATGCTAGCGGCCGGCGATGTCGAGCAGTTGTTACGGGGGGTGTTGAGCGATTTAACGGAGTTTGGCAATAGTGATCGTATTGAGGCGCACATCAATGAGATACTATCGACAATGGCCTGTCATGGTTCGGTGCGAGCTAATAGGCGCTTGACGATTCCCGAAATGAACGCTTTGTTACGCGACATGGAGCAGACGGAGCGTAGCGGTCAGTGTAACCATGGTCGGCCGACGTGGAGCAGCATGAGTATGCAGGAGCTCGATAAATTATTTTTACGCGGCCGTTAGGTTGTTTCAGGGGGATGTGTGACAGCGAAAGATCTGCCGCCACCGGCGATTATGTTGATGGGGCCTACTGCCTCGGGTAAGACTGACTTGGCGATTGAGTTGCGTAAGCGGCTCCCCGTCGAAATTATTAGTGTTGATTCTGCGCTGGTCTATCGTGGCATGGATATTGGTACGGCTAAGCCTAACCAAGAGGAGTTGACACAGGCGCCACACCGACTGATTAGCTTTTTGGATCCGGCGGAGAGCTATTCGGCAGCAAAGTTTCGTACCGACGCCTTGAGTGAGGTTGCCGATATACAAGCGGCGGGCAGAATTCCCCTGCTGGTCGGAGGTACGATGATGTATTTTCGTGCCTTGCTCTTCGGTATTGCAGAACTGCCGCCAGCGGACCCGTCAATCAGGGCAGATCTTGAGCATCAGGCACGGCTACGTGGCTGGCCCTATATTCACCAGCAATTAGCTGAGGTCGACCCGCAAGCAGCAGCTAGGCTGCAGCCTAATGATGCGCAGCGTGTTGAACGTGCGTTAGAAGTTTATCGCGCTACCGGAAAGACCATGACGGCTTGGCTGGCAGAGCAGAAAAATAGCGGCAGCCAGAAGAGTGAGGGAGACTGCTACGCAGACGACTTGCCCTTTCGGCCGCTGCAGATGGCGATCGCACCGCAGCAGCGTTCGGTATTGCACGAAAGGATTGCGAGACGTTTTTATAAAATGTTGGAACTAGGGTTCAAGGACGAGGTCGAAAAGTTGTACCAGAGGGGCGACTTGCATGCGGACTTGCCTGCCATAAGAGCGGTGGGGTATCGGCAAATGTGGCAGCACCTCGAGGGAGAGCTTAGTGCCGATGAGGCTATCGAACGCGGCATTATTGCTACCCGACAGCTTGCCAAGCGACAGTTGACTTGGCTGCGTAGCTGGCAAAAGGTACACTGGCTGCATACCGACGAGGGCGGTAGGCATTTGTATCATCCTGATTTGGAACGTGGTGAAAGTGTGATAGAAGCGGCAATTTCATACTTGAAAAAATACCAAGTAGGTCAAATATAGGCTATACAAAAGCTAATAATACTTGCACCATGTTCGTCGATATAACGAATTCATAGTACAATGTTCTATTGGTAGTTGGCATGGGTTATGGCCGTACGCAGGGTAATCGGCGTCGATAGTGTTTTAACGATTGGCGCGTTAGCTGGATAGCTACTTTAATTTAGGTCTCACATCGGATCTTAGATCCTTTACTTATACATTTGGCTCGGTTTGAGCATTTAGGAGTGAAAATATGTCAAAGGGGCATACGCTACAAGACCCTTACTTGAATATCCTACGTAAGGAGCGCGTACCAGTTTCTATCTACTTAGTGAACGGTATTAAGCTACAGGGGCAGGTGGAGTCATTTGACCAGTTTGTTGTTCTGTTAAAGAACACAGTTAGCCAAATGGTTTATAAGCATGCAATTTCTACAGTGGTTCCGGCACGTCCAGTGCGCATCCCTATGCAGGTGCCACAGGGTGAAGAAGGCGAAGAATAATAACGAGGTAACTGTCGTTGTTTTTTGAGCGGCCGGAATATGGTGAGCTGGCAGTGCTGGTTCATATCGACTTTGCGCAAGATGCGCAGAGAGAAGATCCACGTGAGTTTGAAGAGCTTGTGCTCTCTGCTGGTGGAGACCCTGTCGCCTATGTGTTGGGGCAGCGTAAGCTGCCAACGCCGCGCTTTTTTGTTGGTACAGGGAAGCTAGAAGAAATTCGCCAGGCGGTACAGTTGCACGGTGCCGAGGTGGTGATCTTTAACCATCAGCTAAGCCCTTCCCAAGAGCGTAATATTGAGGCGGAGTTACAGTGCCGTGTACTAGATCGTACGGGGTTGATCCTTGATATATTTGCTCAACGCGCACGTACCCACGAAGGTAAGCTGCAGGTTGAGCTTGCTCAGTTACAGCACATGTCGACACGGCTCATTCGCGGCTGGACCCATCTTGAAAGACAGAAAGGGGGAATTGGTCTACGTGGGCCGGGTGAAACACAGCTGGAGAGCGATCGGCGGTTGTTGCGTGAGCGCATCAAATACATTAATGGTCGTTTGGCTAAGGTGCAAAAGCAGCGTCATCAGGGGCGGCGAGCTCGCTCCCGTGCCGATATTCCAACGGTCTCTCTCGTTGGTTATACCAATGCGGGTAAGTCGACCTTGTTTAACGCCATGACGAATGCCGAGATTTACGCGGCAGATCAGCTGTTTGCCACGTTGGATCCGACCATGCGGCGAATTGAGCTGCAGGGCGTCGGGGCGACTGTGCTGGCCGATACAGTTGGTTTTATTCGCCACTTGCCGCACCGCCTTGTCACCGCATTTAAGGCCACGTTAGAGGAGGCTGCTTCTGCAGAGCTTTTGTTGCACGTGGTTGATGCTGCGAGTGAGGAACGCTTGGCCAATATCGAGCAGGTGGAGAATGTGCTTGTGGAGATAGAGGCGGATTCGCTACCGCGACTAGAGATCTACAACAAGATAGATTTGATGCCAGGTATGGAGCCGCGTATCGATCGTGATGCCGCGGGAGTGCCGGAGAGGGTATGGTTATCGGCGCAAACAGGTGCCGGTTTGGATCTATTGCCCTTGGCGCTTTCTGAGCTATTGTCGGTTGATTTATTGCATCAGACCATATCTTTAGCGCCGGAATATGCCAGATTACGTGCTAAGCTGCATGAGTCCTCAGCTGTCTTGACGGAGGTTTACACTGACGATGGTAGTATCGATATCGAGGTGAGGATGCCTCGCTTCGAGTTGCTGAAGATGTTGAGTGTCGAAGGTATTGAACCTGCTAGTTTAGGTGTTACCATGCCGCGTGAAGAGTGGGAAGTTGACGAAAAAGGACTGTAGGGCTATTGGATGTGCGAACAGTGCTAATGCATAGCGCCCTCTCTCTGTTAGACTCTAAAAATAACGGGCTGATGCGTAAAGTGTAATCTATTGTTTTCGCAAAAGTCTTTACGATGTAATAACGCTAAGTTAGCTAAGTATTAATAACTGAATATGATGGAGGGTCATAATGGCCTGGAATGAACCTGGCGGTGGCAATCAGAAAGATCCTTGGGGCGGTGGCGATAAGAATGGTCCGCCTGATCTTGATGAGGCGATGCGCAAATTTCAAGAGCGTATTAGCAAGATGATGGGCGGTGGCGGCGGCTCCAAACAGGGCTCGGGCGGGGGTGCCAGTGGTATGGTTTTCGCCCTTGTTGCCCTTGTTGTGCTTGGTCTGTGGTTTGCTGCGGGCGTCTATAAGCTCGATGAGCAAGATCGGGCTGTGGTGCTGCGACTAGGTAAGTTCAGTGAGATTGTCGGCCCAGGCCTGCACTGGAATCCTGCGTTGATTGATCAGCGCCAGGTAGTGAATGTTACGCGCATTCGTTCATACGCGCATAGTGCCCTGATGTTGACAGAAGACGAGAACATCGTCGAAGTGAGTTTGTCGATACAATATAAGGCTTCGGACGCGAGGAAGTTTGCCCTCAACGTACGTGACCCTGAACGCAGTCTGGCACAGGCGACGGAGAGTGCTCTGCGTCATGTAGTAGGCTCTACCGAGATGCACCTAATTCTTACCGAGGGGCGTGAGCAGGTTGCTGTTGACGTTAAGGAGCGCTTGCAGCGCTACATCGATAATTACGATACGGGTATTGAAGTGACTACGGTCACTATCGCCAACACCCAGGCGCCGAAAGAGGTGCAGGCGGCGTTTGATGATGTGATCAAGGCGCGGGAAGATGAGGAGCGAGTTAAGAATGAGGCGCAGACCTACGCTAACGGCATCGTGCCTGAGGCGCGCGGTGACGCACAGCGTGTCATTGAAGAGGCAAACGGCTACAAGCAGCAGGTAGTGGCTCGCGCCGAAGGTGAGAGTCAGCGTTTTACCGCTCTGTTGACGGAGTATCAGCGTGCACCGGCGGTAACACGTGAGCGCCTATATATAGAAACCATGCAGGAGTTGATGAGTAAGAGCTCTAAGATCCTGATGGATGTGGAGAATGGCAATAACCTGCTGTATTTGCCGCTGGATAAAATCATTGATGGCAAGCCGGGGTCCGCAAAGGCGACGATGAGCGAGAGCAAGATGAAAGACCTCACCGAAACCTTGCGCCGTCAGGCACAGCTCGATAATGCACCGTCACGCCGCACCAGCAATAGGGAGAGACGTTAAATGAATAATAAATCGCCGTTAATTCTTGGGGTATTGGCGCTGCTATTGCTTGTCGTCTCCAATTCGCTTTATGTAGTAAAAGAGACTGAGCGGGCCGTTTTGCTTCGCTTTGGTGCTATATCTCAATCTGACGTGAAGCCTGGCTTGCATGTGAAGGTGCCGTTTGTAAACACAGTGCGTATTTTTGATGCGCGTTTACTGACGCTGGATTCTCCTTCGGAGCGTTATCTAACGCTGGAAAAAAAGGCTGTTATCGTAGACTCGTACACCAAGTGGCGCATTATCGATGTAGAGAAATTCTATACCTCGACAGGTGGAGACGAAATGCGGGCGCAGGATATATTGGGTCGACGTGTTAAAGATGGTTTGCGGGCGGAGTTTGGTCGACGCTCAATGCATGAGGTGGTTTCGGGGCAGCGCGATCAGCTGATGGAAGAGCTAACCGTTAAGCAGGATAAGGAGTTACGTAAGACGCTCGGTATCGAGGTAGTTGATATTCGTGTCAAGCAGATCGATCTGCCATCAGATGTTTCTGACTCTGTCTATGCACGAATGAATACCGAGCGCCAGCGAGAGGCTCGTGAGCACCGCTCAAAGGGTAAGGAGTTGGCTGAGGGGATTCGAGCAGCAGCGGAGCGTGAGAGCACGGTTATTGCTGCGAACGCCTTTCGTGACTCAGAGGTGACGCGGGGTGAAGGTGATGCTACTGCCGCTGCGATTTACGCGAAAGCTTACACCCAAGATCCTGAGTTCTATGCCTTTGTTCGGAGTTTAGAGGCTTATCGTAGCAGCTTTGCGAACAAGTCGGACGTGATGGTGGTCGAGCCATCGAGCGAGTTCTTTAAGTATCTCGGTGATAGCAAAGGCGGTAAATAACACTCATTTGTAAGTTGTTTTTGCTCGGCCTAGCTGCCGAGTGGAAATAATTTACAGCCGATGTCGAAATTGACGTTCTTTGAGCGATCGGTTCTGTGTTAGAATTCATCAACCGGGGATTCCCGGTTTTTTTATGCACGATTTTTGAGGCCTAAGTTATGTGGGTCGAGGTGTTAACGGCGCTCTCGCTGGTGTTGATACTAGAGGGGGTTATGCCCTTCTTGATGCCAGCACAGTGGCGAGTAACGCTACTGAGAATTGCGGCGCAGCGCGATACAACCGTGCGCTGGCTTGGTCTTTCTTTTATGTTGATCGGGGCGGTCTTGTTAACAATAGTGCGCGGCTAAGATGGCGAAAGTAGGTAGTAGGGGATGGAGATGACAGTAGTAGATAGATGGTTGTTGCCTGAGGGTGTGGAGGAGTTGTTGCCGGCACAAGCTCGGCAAGTGGAGGCTATCCGCCGTCAACTACTGGACCTGTACCGTGGCTGGGGGTATCAGCTGGTGATCCCGCCTCTTGTTGAGTTTACTGATGCCCTGTTAATTGGCATGGGGCGCGATATCGACGTCAATAGCGTAAAGGTGACCGATGAGCTCACCGGTCGTATGATGGCGATTCGTCCCGATATTACCGCGCAGGCGGCGCGAATTGACGCCCATAGCTTGTGTAGTGATGACGTTACGCGTCTCTGCTATGCGGGAAGCGTGCTGCATACGAAGCCGAAGTCGCTGATGGCCTCGCGATCGCCGATACAGGTCGGTGCAGAGCTGTATGGCGAGGCCAGTGTCGCCGCTGATATTGAGGTGGTATCGCTAATGGTTGAGACGCTCCATAGTCTCGGTATTGCAGATATTACTTTGGATTTTGGTCACGTTGCTATCTTCCGTACGCTCGCCGATCAGGCGGGGCTAAGCGAGGAAGAAGAGACTGAGTTGTTTGAGGTTCTGCAGCGTAAGGCGGCGGACGAGATAGCGAGTGTAATTAATCGCTGCATTGATGACGCGGTATTGGGGGAGCAGATGCTGGCCTTGTCGAAGCTGCAGGGAGATGTCTCTGTGCTGCATCGTGCGGCGAATTTATTCGCCGGTGCTGCCCCGGGAATCATCGAGGCTATCGATGAGTTGCAGCGTGTGGCGGAGAAAATTCAAGGTCGCTACCCTTCGTTAAACTTATACTTTGATTTGACGGAGTTGCGGGGCTACCACTACCACACTGGGCTGGTGTTTGGTGCTTATGCGCCAGGTTGTGGCTACGCTGTGGCAAACGGTGGTCGCTATGACGATATTGGCCGTGTTTTTGGCCGAGCCCGCCCGGCGACGGGCTTTACAACCGAATTAAAATCTCTGTTAAACTTGGCAACGTCTGTCGAGGTTGATGGCGATATTATCTTTGCACCTTATCGTGAGGATGCAGAGCAGTGGAAACAGGTGCAACAGCTACGCAGTCAAAATCAGATTGTTATTTGCGGTCTGCCTGAGCAGAACGTAAATGCTGAATGTACCCATATATTAGTTGATGATGACGGCCGTTGGTCCATAGAATCAATCGATTAGTGATGCATATTTAACTCAACGTTGAGATACGTACCCATGAGCAAAAACGTAGTCGTACTTGGCACCCAGTGGGGTGACGAGGGCAAAGGCAAGATAGTGGATCTGTTAACCGATAAGGCAGCGGCTGTCGCTCGCTTTCAAGGTGGTCATAACGCAGGTCATACGCTGGTTATCGATGGCAAGAAAACCGTATTACATCTTATTCCATCGGGCGTCCTACGCGAAAACGTCAAGTGTCTTATAGGTAATGGCGTGGTGGTTTCGCCAGAGGCATTGCTAAAGGAGATTGCAGGTCTTGAGGCCAGTAATGTACCAGTGCGTGAGCGCTTGCGTCTCAGCCCTGCTTGCCCACTGATACTGCCTTACCATGTTGCTCTCGATCAGGCGCGGGAAGCCGCTAAGTGTGCGCAGAAGAAAATCGGCACGACAGGCCGTGGTATTGGCCCAGCATATGAAGACAAAGTCGCCCGTCGTGGCCTGCGTCTAGGCGACATGCTATACCCTGAGCGTTTTGCTGAGAAGCTACGTGAGGTGCTCGAGTACCACAACTTTGCTCTTACTGAATACTACAAGGTAGAGGCTGTCGATTACGATAAGACGCTGGCTGATTGTATGGTGATGGCGGAGCAGCTTAACCCGATGATCGAAGATGTGACTCAGACATTGCACGACTTGCGAGAAGCAGGTGAAAACATCATGTTTGAAGGCGCTCAGGGGACGCTGCTGGATATCGATCACGGCACCTATCCTTTTGTTACCTCCTCAAATACCACGGCAGGTGGTGTTTCAAGTGGTAGCGGCATGGGGCCCTTGTATCTTGATTATGTTCTTGGCATCACTAAGGCATACACCACGCGTGTAGGTGGCGGGCCGTTTCCGACCGAATTGTTTGATGATGTAGGTGAGGGGGTGGGTGAGCGCGGGCACGAGTTCGGTGCAACCACCGGCCGTGAACGCCGTTGTGGTTGGTTTGATGCTATGTTGGTGCGCCACGCAGTACGTATTAACTCTATCAGCGGTATCTGCCTGACCAAGTTAGATGTGCTGGATGGTATGGAGACTATTAAGGTCTGTACGGGTTATCAAGATGCGTCCGGCAACAGCATTGGTCAGCCAACTGACGCCGAAGGATATGCCGCCCTGACGCCTATCTACGAAGAGCTGCCAGGGTGGTCAGAGTCAACTTTCGGGGCAAAAGAGATGTCTGCTCTGCCAGCTAACGCGATTGCTTATATTAAGCGCCTCGAGCAGCTTGTCGGTGCGCCCATCGATATCGTTTCTACTGGCCCGGACCGGGTTGAAACGATTGTATTGCGAGACCCCTACGAGGCCTAGCATACCCTCTAGACTCCCAAAGCCTCGCCAACTCAGGTTGTCGGGGCTTTTTTGTAGGTGCGGATAATTGGTGCGGCCCTGTAGTGCTTCGTATTGGTGGAGTGTGGGGACTGTGGGCTATAAAAGAGCAAAGGCTGGCGAGCATGTTTTAGTCTGACTCAATAATGCTGAACTAGTGCTAAACTTGTGAGACGTGCCGCTAGTGTTTGTCGAAATGAGGCGCTATAGATAGGGCGAGAAAGCAAGTAAGTAGGGCAAGTCTACAAATTAGGTAAACCCCCTATTGCGGTAATATGTTAATATACTTTACTATTTGATTTTTGGTATACATCAGGACGTAGAATGAGTGATTCTTAATACGGAGACGCTGATTCTGGTTATTAACCGTTTCTAAAATGAGATTTTTGATCATGGCATTACATAAATTAAAAACCGCTGCAGGTCTTGCTGTTGCGATGGCACTCGTTTCAGGTTGTTCATCAACTCAGACTGCTGATGATGCTGCCGCTGCAGAGCAAGCCGCTGCCGAGGCCGCAGCTCAAGCTGCTGCTGATGCTGCCGCTGCCGCTGCCGCTGCTCAAGCAGAGGCAGAAGCTGCGCTACAGAGTGTGTACCTGTTTGAATTTGATACCTCGACACTGAGTGCAGAAATGCGCGCAGGTCTGGATGCTCAAGCTGCATTCTTACGTGATAAGAGTGGCGTTGTTCGTCTTGAAGGTCATGCTGATGAGCGCGGCAGCCCAGAGTATAACCTAGCTCTCGGTGAGCGACGTGCACAGGCTGTGGCTAACTATCTGGCAATCCAGGGTGTGCCACGTGCACAGCTCGAAGTGATTAGCTATGGCGAAGAGAAGCCTGCAGTAGAAGGCTACGGTGATGCCGTTTGGAGCCAGAATCGTCGCGTTGAGTTAAAATACGTCGATTAATTAGTACTGAGAAAATATAAGAGAGCCAGATGAAAAACGGAATACCCGCGATCGTCCTGGCCCTAAGTGGGGGAGTGCTAATGCACTCCCCTATTGCTTTGGGGCAAATTAAAATAGACAACTTGTCTGCTGAGCGTGATGCTGCGAGTGTGGCAATAGCGCCTGCTTCTCCTAGTGCGATAGCAGAGCCTGCACCGAAAGCTGATAGCCAGGTAAGTAGTGGCGGCCTGTTTAATCAGGTGCAACAGCTGCAGCAAGAAGTGATGCAGTTGAGGGGGATTGTTGAAGAGCAGTCTCATACCATCACCCAGCTACAGCAGCAGCGCAAAGATGATTACTTAAGTATTGATCGTCGATTATCGGCGATGCAATCGGGAGCGCACTCTGGCGCTGCGTCAGAGCCCAGTGTGACACGCAATAGTAGAACTGAGGTCGCTAAGAGCCCACCTAAGGCGGGCGAAGAGAAAGCGTATAAGGCAGCTTATGAGTTAATCAAGCAGCAAAAAATTCCCGAAGCTACAGCGGCATTTGAGAGCTTCTTAAAGAGTTATCCTGCAGGACGCTATACGCCCAACGGCTACTATTGGCTGGCGGAGCTGTATCAGCTGAAGCCTGACTTGGAGCGTTCGAGACAGCTCTTTGAGCAGTTGTTGGCGCAGTACCCTAATGACCGTAAGGCCATTGATGCGATGTTCAAGCTGGGTAAGACCTATTATCTGCTGGGTGACAAGGCAAAGGCTAAGCAGATTCTCGAAGAGTTACCGGTGAAGTATAAAGGGGGCTCGGCCTCTACGTTGAAGATGGCGGCAGATTTTTTGCAGCAAAATTATTGATTTTGGCTTGAGGGTTAGCTCGGATATATTGTTTTTGCGCAAGATTCTTCTGTTTCTGCTGTGGCGGTAATAAAAATTATCAATTATCGCTTGTGTTTCTAAGAGCAGACGGTATTATCTGCGCCATTCCAACAGCGGGTCGTTAGCTCAGTTGGTAGAGCAGTTGGCTTTTAACCAATTGGTCACTGGTTCGAATCCAGTACGACCCACCATATTCCTAAAAAAGGAGCCTATCGAAAGATAGGCTCCTTTTTTTTGTCTCGTTATCAGGCTACTAGAAAGGGTGGTCCAGAGCTTTAAGATTAGTGCAGGGCTTTGTAGGCGACAAGATGCGAGGACTCGGTTTCTATCTCGGCACGATGATCCCAGTAAAACTCGAAGCATGGCTGGATGCCATTATCCATATTGATCAGCTTGATGGTGGAAATGCCGGCCATCTTGGCTATCTTGGCGGTTTTCTCTGTATCGTGTCTGCCATTGTTGCGCATCTTCTCGTCTTGCCCGAAGTTGAATAGCGAGGTCGCACGCAGCTGCAGGTTTTTGGCGATGGCGATTAAGTTATAGCTAACGGGGTCGTCTTCACGCTCGGGGCTGCGGTCGGCAAACTGATTGATTGATGTTTGCACGGCAAACTCGCTGAAAACACCTGAGCAATAGGAGGCTTTCTCGCGGTCGTTGAGTGATTGCAGTGGGGCGGATAGGGCGACGCCAGGCAGTATCACTAGCAGTGTAATTAGCGCGTTGGATATGTTCATCTCTCTAGACCAAAATTGCTGAGGCGTACACGTGGAGTATATTTTAGCCGTAACAGAGTTATCACTGTGGATATTACTTAAGTATGTCGTGTCTATACGCTAGTGCATCTTGTGACGAGAAGAGCTTAGCCCTTATTTGGAGGGCGGTTTGATGTAGGTAGAAAGTTTTTATTGGATTTGTCGAAAAAAAACTTGCCAAGGGTAGGGGTGCGGCGTAAAATCGCCGCCACTCAACTGAGCAACAGAATGTTTTGGTTCAATATCTAAACTATTCGTCTACGGGTCGTTAGCTCAGTTGGTAGAGCAGTTGGCTTTTAACCAATTGGTCACTGGTTCGAATCCAGTACGACCCACCATACTCGAAAGGGGAGCCATAATGGCTCCCCTTTTTCGTTTCTGAAGTTCTTGCTTTGATAGGGCGCCGATGCGAGCAATGAGCTTGGTCTTTTTGCCTGCCTGGCGGCTGTGATATAATACCGCAGTGATTAATCGGAAAATGTAGCTGTTATGCCTGTAATTGAACAACAAGATAGCCGTGCCTTAGTGCGTGAATATTTGTCCTCTAAGGATGAGGATGGACAAGATATTGAGCAAACTCTGGCCTTGCTTGAGCGTATCAAGTCACTGCTGAAAGAGAAAAATGCAGCTATCGTCGCGCATTACTACACCTCGCCCGTTATTCAGGCGTTGGCGGAGGAGAGTGGCGGCTGTGTTTCTGATTCGCTAGAGATGGCGCGGTTTGGTAAAAACCATCCAGCAGCGACCTTGATTGTAGCCGGTGTGAAATTCATGGGGGAGACGGCCAAGATTCTCTCGCCGGAGAAGCGCATATTAATGCCGACACTGGAGGCGACTTGCTCTCTCGATATTGGCTGCCCGATTGATGAGTTTAGTGCCTTCTGCGATCAGCACCCAGATCGGACTGTGGTGGTTTATGCCAATACCTCGGCTGCGGTTAAGGCGCGAGCAGACTGGGTTGTGACGTCAAGTATTGCGCTAGAGGTTGTCGATCACCTCGATAGTCTTGGCGAAAAAATACTCTGGGCACCAGATAAGCATTTGGGCGGTTATGTGCAGAAGCAGACGGGGGCCGACGTGTTGTGTTGGGATGGTTCCTGTATCGTGCATGAGGAGTTTAAGGCCCAGGGCATCCTGGACTTAAAGAAGGTCTATCCGGATGCGGCGGTGCTGGTCCATCCTGAGTCACCGGCCTCTGTGGTGGAAATTGCCGATATGGCAGGCTCGACCTCGCAGATTATTCGGGCAGCGAAAGATATGCCCAATAAGCGCTTCATTGTAGCGACTGACCAGGGTATTTTTTATAAGATGCAGCAGGGGGTGCCGGATAAAGAACTCATTATAGCGCCGACGGCGGGCAGCGGGGCAACTTGCCGCAGCTGTGCTAATTGCCCTTGGATGGGCATGAATGAGCTGCAGAATCTTGCTCAGTCATTGGAATTTGGCATCAATGAGATTCGTGTTGACGAGTCACTCAGACTCGCGGCGATGAAGCCGCTGCAGCGTATGCTGGACTTTAAGGCTTAGTCGCTCCTTTTGCGCTATCTTGGGCCCCGCCAATTGGTGGGGCCTTTTTGTTTCTGCGTAAGCCCTACAGAGAGGTGACGCTGAGTCGGTGACAAGAGCGTCTTGCTCGACCATAATTTTATCTATCTCAATGATAATAATTTAACAGAGGCAGGTAATTGCAATGGCGATAATGATTAAGCATGAGGTACCGGTGAAGGCTCCGGCTGAAGTAGTCTGGGGGGTGATTGCGGATATGCCTCGTTACGGCGAGTGGAACCCTTTTGTTGTGGCTTGTGAGTCGAGCCTGGTGGTGAGCGCCCCTATTCGCATGAAAGTTAGGGTGATGCCTTTTATGGCTCAGCCACAGACGGAAACGGTGTTGGAGCACATAGCAGGGGAGTCGCTTAGCTATGGTATTGCGATGCCCTTCGGCATGTTATCGAGCAATCGGCGTCATTTAGTCGTACCAAAGGAAGATGGTACGAGTTGTTATTATTCTACTTTTGAACTTAATGGTTGGTTCTCGCCGGTGGTTAAGCTGTTTGTTGGGCGGCAGTTGCAGCGAGGCTTCAGCGAGATGTCGGCGGCAATTGGTCGTAGGGCGTTGACACTGAGTACTTCGTAGAGGCATGTTGAAACACTGACGCGGCTTCGAGATGCTGTTAAACTGTTGACATAACAGTCAACATTTAAGGCCGGAACCTTGTCAAGCGTTAGAACTATAGCCTCAGTTAGTGTCTTGTCTACTGCGTGGTCGGCGAGCTTGCAGCTACATTTTGAGCACACCGCTGACAAAACAATCCTGCGTCGCAATCATCATGCTGGTCCGCTACGTGTGCAGCGCCCCTTTTACCCCGAGGGTGGGCGAGCGCACGTGTATATTTTGCATCCGCCTGGGGGAATGGTTAGTGGTGATGACTTGCAGGTTGATGTTACAGCAGCCACCTCTGCGCAAGTGTTATTAACGACGCCGGCTGCGGGCAAGGTTTATCGTGCACGACAAAACAATCAACGGCAGTCACAGCGGGTTCATATTGAACAGGCCGAATCAAGTTCGCTCGAGTGGTTACCCCAAGAGACAATTATCTTTAGCGGTGCGAAAGTCGATCTGAGCACGAGTATCGAGCTCGCGATGGGGGCCGATGTGCTGGGCTGGGATATTGTTTGTCTCGCACGGCCAAGCTGTAATGAAAGCTTTGAGGCAGGAGAGATTGTACTCGATTTGCGCATTGCCCGCTGTGGTCGGCCACTTCTTATAGAGAAGACACGGCTTACCGGTTCCTCTTCAATGCTAACCGCAAAGTGGGGGCTTAATCATGCCACAGTTCTTGGGACCTTTTACTGTACTGTCGAGTGCTCTGATAGCGATATTGAGCTTTGGCGACAACAGCTGTCTGACTTTACTTTTGTCGGGCAGTTAGCGCTTAGTTATCGTCGCGGCGTGTTGGTGGCGAGGTATTTGGGTGACTACGCTGAACCAGCACGAAAAATATTTGAACAGTTGTGGCGCTTGATTAGAGAGTTTCGGGGTGAGCACTTCTGCCGCCCACGAATTTGGAATACTTGAGATGAGGGTGTGGCGTGGAATTAAATCCGAGAGAGAAGGACAAGTTGCTGGTGTTTACCGCAGGGTTACTGGCTGAGCGACGTTTAGCGCGAGGTCTGAAGCTCAACTACCCGGAGGCGGTCGCCTTGATTAGCTGTGCGGTGATGGAAGGGGCTAGGGATGGTAAAAGTGTGGCGCAGATGATGAGTGAGGGGCGAGAAGTCTTGACGGCAGAGCAGGTTATGGATGGCGTCGCCGAGCTGATTCACGACGTACAGGTCGAGGCAACCTTCCCTGACGGCACTAAGCTCGTCACCGTCCACAACCCGATCGTATAGGAAATCGCATGAAACCAGGACAGATTGAGACCCGAGGGGCCGAGATTGAGCTCAATGTTGGTCGCCCGAGGGTGATAGTGGTGGTCGCCAATAATGCAGATCGCCCGATACAGATAGGTTCGCATTATCACTTTTTCGAAGCTAACCCGGCGCTACAATTTGATCGAGCGAAGACTCGGGGTTATCGGCTGAATATCATTGCCGGTACCGCAGTTCGCTTCGAGCCGGGACAGACTCGAGAAGTCGAGCTAGTAGCCCTCGCAGGGCGCCGTTGTGTCTACGGTTTTCTCGGCAAGGTTCAAGGTCCGCTAGAACGACAGGGAGAGCTATCATGACGACAATGGATCGTACGACTTATGCCGAGATGTTCGGCCCGACCCTGGGTGATCGTGTACGCCTCGCAGACACGGAGCTTTGGATCGAAGTGGAGAAAGACTTTACCCACTACGGTGAAGAGGTCAAATTTGGTGGTGGTAAGGTTATTCGCGATGGTCAGGGCCAGAGTCAGGCGAGTTGCTTGCAGACACCTGACACCGTTATCACCAATGTCGTCATTTTGGATCACTGGGGGGTAGTGAAAGCGGATCTCGCGATTAAAGAGGGACGAATTTGGCGCATAGGTAAGGCGGGTAATCCGGATACGCAGGACGGAGTTGATATCGAGATTGGCCCCGGCACCGAGATAATTGCCGGCGAGGGAAAGATTGTCACTGCTGGTGGCATCGACTCACATATTCACTTTATCTGTCCACAGCAGATCGAAGAGGCGTTGATGAGTGGTGTGACGACGATGCTTGGTGGTGGCACGGGGCCGGCGACAGGAACGAATGCGACTACTTGTACGCCGGGCCCTTGGCATATAGGAAAGATGCTGCAGTCTTTTGAGGGCTTACCGATGAATATCGGTTTGCTGGGCAAGGGCAACAGTAGCTTGCCGCTGGCACTAGAGGAGCAGCTAGAGGCGGGCGCCTGTGGCTTAAAATTACATGAAGACTGGGGCACCACACCGCAGTCGATCGACACCTGCTTAACCGTGGCGGAGGCCTACGATGTGCAGGTGGCTATTCATACTGATACGTTGAATGAGTCGGGTTTTGTCGAAGACACCATCGCTGCCTTTGCGGGGCGCACGATACATACCTATCACACCGAGGGTGCAGGAGGCGGGCATGCGCCAGATATCATCAAGGCGTGTGGCCTTAATAATGTGCTGCCCTCATCGACTAACCCCACCCGCCCCTATACGGTCAATACTATCGATGAGCATCTCGATATGCTGATGGTCTGTCATCACTTGGATCCGAATATTGCTGAAGATGTGGCCTTTGCCGATTCACGTATTCGCAAGGAGACGATTGCAGCGGAGGATATCCTGCACGACCTCGGTGCTTTCTCGATGATAAGCTCCGACTCTCAGGCCATGGGCCGAGTTGGTGAGGTTGTTACGCGAACTTGGCAGACGGCACACAAGATGAAGTTGCAGCGTGGTGCGTTACCAGAAGATAGCGATTGGAGTGATAACTTCAGGGCGCGTCGCTACGTCGCCAAATATACGATCAACCCAGCTATTGCGCACGGCATCAGCCACGAGGTGGGTTCCATTGAGGAAGGGAAATTGGCTGACTTGGTGTTGTGGAAGCCGGCTTTCTTCGGCGTTAAGCCCTCGTTGATTATTAAAGGGGGGATGATTGCTGCAGCGCCGATGGGTGATCCCAACGGCTCGATACCGACACCGCAGCCAGTGCATTATCGTAAGATGTTTGGGGCGCTGGGGCGAGCGGCCACGGCGACATCGGTGAACTTTGTCAGTCAGGCCGCGGTTGATGCGAAGTTGGATGAGAGTCTGTCGCTAAAGCGTCGTCTAGTGGCGGTGAAAAATTGTCGAAACATCGGCAAGCAAGATATGAAACTGAATGCCTATCAGCCTGTAATGAGTGTTGATTCGCAGACCTACGAGGTTCATGCCGACGGGGTGCTACTCGATTGTGAGCCGGCCTCAGAGTTACCGATGACGCAACTGTATTCGCTATTTTAATGACGATTTTAGGCTAATGAAACTTGAGGTAAGTCGTACAATGTTGACATGTAGAGAGACTGTAGTTACGGCCAAAGACAGTAGCGATACGCAGGTGGAGCTGAGCTGGGATCAGCGTAAGCGTTCTCGCTATAAAGCGGTGACTTGTTGCGGTCGGGAGCTAGGCTGGATGCTGCAGCGAGGTCAAACCTTGCGTGATGGTGATTGCTTGTTGGCAGAGGATGGTACGCGAATACGTGTTAAGGCGGCGTTAGAGGATGTTTCCGTTGTCTTGGCAGAAGATGCGCTGTTGTTGATGCGTGCAGCTTATCATCTTGGTAACCGGCATATGCCACTTCAGCTTGGAGAGGGTTGGCTGCGTTATCAGCACGATCATGTGTTAGATGAAATGGTGCGAGGGTTTGGCCTTCGCGTTGAGCGGTTGAGCCAGCCCTTTCAGCCGGAGAATGGTGCTTATGGCAGTCATGGTGGGCATCATCGGCATGAGCACTGAGGGGCTGGCCCGACTAAAGCTATTGCAACTGGTCAGTCCGGCGCTACCGGTTGGAGCTTATGCCTATTCTCAGGGGTTGGAGTATGCTGTTGAGTGCGGCTGGATCGATAGCGCCACGAGCACTGCTGCGTGGGTCGAAGGTGTGTTGGCTGAGGGCTTGGCTCACCTCGAGTTGCCGATACTGTTACGTCTCTATCGTGCGCTACAGCTATCGGATTGCGAGGGTGTGCAATACTGGAATGATTACTTGCTGGCTAGTAGAGAGACTCGGGAATTATTGCTCGAGGACACTCAGTTGGGGGCGGCACTAAGGCGACTGTTAATGCAGCTTGATATTGCAACGTTGCCGCTACTCGAGGGGATGACTGAGCTGAGCTTTTGCACTGCCTTTGCGCTTGCCGGCGCCGAGGCGGGGATTGATGAGCGCGCTTTGTTGGAAGGCTTTGCTTATAGCTGGCTGGAGAATCAGGTACAGGCGGCGACAAAGATCGTGCCGCTCGGGCAAACTGCTGGGCAGAAATTGATTGTGGCGGCTATGCCGGTAATTATTACTGCCGTTGAGCGAGCGCTGAGTCTTGATGACGAAGCTGTCGGTAGCAGTCTTACCGGTGTAGCGATGGCCAGCAGTTGGCATGAGAGTCAGTACAGCCGTCTGTTTAGATCTTGATTTTCGTTGATAGGGAGAGTGAAATGACACAATTATTGCGGGTCGGAATTGGTGGGCCTGTTGGTTCTGGTAAAACGGCGCTGGTGAAGGCTCTGTGCGGCCATATGGCAGAGCAATATAACTTGGCGGTGATAACCAATGATATCTACACTAGGGAGGATGCAGAGTTTCTCCAGCAGCACGATGTCTTAGCGAAGGATCGCATCATCGGTGTCGAAACGGGGGGGTGTCCGCATACGGCGATACGAGAAGATGCGTCGATGAACTTAGCGGCGATCGATGAACTCTGCGATCGTTTTGATAACTTGGAGTTAGTCTTTGTGGAGAGTGGCGGCGATAATTTGGCTGCAACCTTTAGCCCTGAGCTATCAGATTTAACGCTTTATGTCATCGATGTTTCGGCGGGAGATAAAATTCCTCGCAAGGGTGGGCCAGGCATTACTAAGTCTGATTTGTTGATTATTAATAAAATCGATTTGGCGCCGATGGTGGGCGCTTCATTACAGGTCATGGAGCGTGATGCGACAAAAATGCGTGGTACTGCCCCTTTCATCTTCTCAAACTTGAAAGATGGCACGGGCACACAGGCTATTATCGACTTTATTATTGATCGAGGCATGCTTGCCGAGAGACAGTAACAGGCAGATTGAGGGGTTACATTCAGCGGGGTGAAAACACTACTGAGTTGTATCAAGCATTGCTGCAGCTTTAACATGCGTTTTTTTAATGCGCGGGGTATAATCTCGCGCTTTCATAGTTATCAATAGCGGAATTCAGTGCATGAGCCTAGTTACCGAAGCGCGTCAAATAATGGCGGAAGCTGATCTTGTAGTCAGCGAAGAGGCAGTCAAAGCGGCCTATGACAAGATGGCCGCAGAGATTACAGCAAAGTTGGCGGATCGAGATCCTTTGTTTATCTGTGTGATGAACGGTGGCTTGGTAACCACCTCAGAGGTAACTCAGCGGTTGAGCTTTCCTTCTCAGATCGATTACTGTCATGCCACTCGCTATCGCGATGATACTGTGGGTGATGAGACCTTAGAGTGGCGTGCCATGCCACAGCGTTCTTTAGAGGGTCGCGTCGTCGTCGTGGTTGACGATATTTTGGATGAAGGCGTGACACTTGCTGCAATTATTCAGTCTTGTAAGTTGCAGGGGGCGGCAGA
This sequence comes from Sinobacterium caligoides, assembly GCF_003752585.1. Classification (NCBI taxonomy): domain Bacteria; kingdom Pseudomonadati; phylum Pseudomonadota; class Gammaproteobacteria; order Cellvibrionales; family Spongiibacteraceae; genus Sinobacterium; species Sinobacterium caligoides. The sequence goes on along the minus strand of NZ_RKHR01000007.1, from coordinate 146,832 downwards.
GATATACAGTGCAGTACTGGCTAATAAGCTACACGATCGCAAAATAGATAAAGCGATTGTCGGTGATTTTGTCGGTATGGATGTTGAGGATCGCTTTATCTTTGGTTGTGGCATGGACTACAAAGGTTACTGGCGAAATCTCCCCGCTATCTATGCGATTAAGGGCAAGTAATCGTTCGCATTATAGTGAGTTTATAAAAAAGCGCCTTAGGCGCTTTTTTTATGGCTGTTTTTTAGCTGCCTTATAGCCGTTGTTCTAGGTCGCCGACAAAAAGGTAGAGCGCCCACTGTGGCTTGCCAACCTTATCGATTTTGATGCGTTGAAGAGTCACGGCGGGTAGCTGGTTGCCACGCTGGTAGGTGATTTTGCTATCATTCTCAGGTTGTTTTCGCGGCGTAATAGTCTTGCTCCAGCTATCATCTAGGCACTGCTCGACGGTGCTTTGCATCTCCTTGAACAGCTGTCCTGCCGCGCTCTCGGAGCTGAAGTTCTTCGAGCAGGTATAGGTCGACTTACCATCGTCCCAAGCCCAGATGTGGCAGGACCCTTTGACGATTTGATAGGGAGTGTCATACAGGGTGAGTTTACGCAGCGGCTTGGCGGTACCGCGGAGTTCTGCATAGCCGCTGGGATAATGCGCGATGATGTCGTTGAGCCCTTCGCAGGATGAGCTGGGTACGTAGGTATTGCTCTTATAGAGGCTACAACCAGCGACTGTAAATAAGCTGGCGCTACAGAGTAGTACGGTGGCAATTTTGGTTAATGGCTGCATAGCTATCCCTGTGGGTTGTCGTTGTTCCATTAATGATGCTTGAAAACATGTTTATGCTACTTAAATTTATCAGATAAACAAGCTGTTAGAACGTCGCTTAGCTTTAGTTGCTGGCGAGCTCGAGCGGGTGGCCGCTGATCGTTAAGACGACCAGTGCCATCTCGTCCCATACATTGCCCTGCTCGGCACCTTTGATCATATTGTCGATGCGTCGACAGTTGTCGAGTGCTGCGTGACAGCGTTGACCGTTCAGTCGTGCGAGCATTTTCTTATAGAGTGGTTGGCGGCGGTCGAATACACGCAATTGCTTGAAGCTGACGGCGAGGTTGGGACTGTTGATCAGCTGACAGAGAAGGCGTACCTCCCGCGTGATTGCCCATAATACCAGTATGGCTTCACTTCCCTCGGCACGTAGGCCGTTCAAAACTCTAAGGCTGTCGGCTGGCTGGCCGGCGAGCATTTTGTCGGTCAAGTTGAAGGGGGTGTAGCGTGCGTTGTCGGCGACAACCTGCATCACAGTGTCGGCAGTGATTAGTGGCTCGTCAACCAGGAGGCTAAGCTTCTCTATTTCCTGTACCGCTGCTAGTAGGTTGCCCTCGACACGCTCGGCAAGCAGTTGGCAGGCATCAGGTTCAGCCTGTAGGCCAGCTTGCTGTAGCCGCTGCCCGATCCACTGGGTTAGCTGATAGCCTTCTACTGGCCAGACGGGCACGATGACACTCGCTTTTTCAATAGCCTTGTAGCCTTTGCTGCGGCTGGCGCTGGCGTCGAGTTTAGGGCTGCAGAGGATGAGAATCGTATCTGGGCTGGGGTTTTCTAGGTAGCTTTGCAACGCTTTGTTGCCTTTGTCATCGAGCTTGCCCTTGGTCAGGCGAACCTCGATAATTTTACGACTGGCGAACAGTGAGAGGCTGTTGGCGCTAGTTAGCACCTCTGCCCAGTTAAAACCGCTCTCTACATGGTAGCGTTCACGCTCATCGTAGCCCTGTTGCAGGGCGATGCTACGCAGTTGCTCGCAACTCTCTTGGACCAGCAGTGGCTCGTCACCGCAGATCCAGTAGAGGGGGCTGAAACCTTTCTGACAACTCTTGGCGAGTTGATCTGCCCTGATTTTCACCGTTTATTGCGGCCTGTTCGTAGGGTTAGCTGTGGGCGGAATCGCATGACGGTCGAGCTCTTCCTGCTTAGCTTCGGCGGCTGCTTGAGCCTCTTTGAGTTGCTCTAGCTTGTTAGGATCGATAGTCGCGAGCTGGTTGAGTAGGGCGTTGGCGACCTGTACGCGTAGGTCTTTCCACAGTAGCTCTTCCTCGTTGTCAGAGGCAATGACATTGTTTGGGTTACTGTTATAGGTCTTCTCACCATAGAGTTTACGTGGTGGAATCAGAGTGTTGCCTTGATTGTCGAGCAGTGTGAATTCGACCTCTATGCTGAGTTCGTATTCGCTGGTGCGGGCCAGGGCGTCGTAGCTGAGGCTGCGTGTATCTTCCTCTACCTCGAGGAATGACAGCTCATAGGCCTGCGGGTCGGTGTTGGCTGCGATATGGATGTCGTAGAGGGGGAAGCGTTGACGAACACGGCTAGTAAAGGGGTTAGAAGTCTTGCCTGTGAGATGCAGATGCTTGACCGGCTCGGCAATATTCAACTCACCACGCAGCTGAAAACCGCAGCCGACCAGGCCGATAAAGAGTGTGACTAGGCACAGTAGGCGGCTGGGAGATAGGTGGCGAAGCGAAGTGTTCTGCATGGTCTGTGGGCCTTGGGGTGGGAGAGCAGTTGTCTATGAGTTTAAAAAAAATCATGGTTAATACAAGGGGTCAGATAAACTATTCTGAGCTTAACATCGAGTTAACGACGGTGCCGAGCGGGGCTCACCACCGTTAGCCTATCTAACAGGGGGGCGGTTAAGCCCCCACAGCGTTAGTTGGCGACAATATTAACCAGCTTGCCGGGTATTACGATGATTTTGCGTACGGTCTTTTCCTCGAGGAATTTTTGCACACCCTGGTCGGCAAGCGCTGCGGCTTCGAGCTGTTCCTTGTCGGCTTCTGCGCTGACTTTTAGTTTAGCGCGCAGCTTACCATTGACCTGTACGATCAGTTGAATGCTTGACTGTACGAGTGCAGACTCGTCAACGCTGGGCCAGAGTGCGTCAATAGCAGCACCGTCATGCCCTAGGGCTGACCATAACTCGTGGCAGAGGTGTGGCGTGATCGGTGATAGCAGTAGCGTGATCGCTTCCAAAGCCTCGCGAATGACGGCGCTGTTTTGCTCGCCATCTTCTTTGAGTTTGTTGGTTTCGTTGACCAGCTCCATGGTGGCAGCGATGGCGGTATTGAAAGTTTGTCGACGCCCGTAATCATCACCGACTTTCTGGATGGTCTGGTGCGTCTTACGGCGTAACGCCTGCTGTTTGTCGTTGAGCTTTGCTATATCCAATGATACAGCTGGTTGCTGGGTATGGGCGTGCACTAAGCGCCAGACGCGCTTGATGAAGCGGTTCGAGCCCTCTACCGCGGAGTCTGACCACTCGAGTGTCTGCTCAGGTGGCGCGGCAAACATCGTAAATAGACGCACGGTATCGGCACCGTACTTGTCGACGGCCTGTTGTGGGTCGATGCCGTTGTTCTTCGACTTGGACATCTTGGTGACACCGCCGGCGATCACGGGCTCGCCGTCACTCTTTAGTGTCGCACTAACGATACGCCCCTTGTCGTCACGCACCACGTCGACATCTGTCGGTGCAAACCAGCGCTTACCGCCATTATCGAGTTCACGGTAGTATGTTTCGGCGAGTACCATGCCCTGACAAAGTAAGCGTTTGAATGGCTCATCGCTATTCAATAGCCCCTCATCACGCATCAACTTGTGGAAAAAGCGCGCGTAGAGCAGGTGTAGGATAGCGTGTTCGATGCCGCCGACGTATTGATCAACGGGTAGCCAGTAGTTGGCTTGATCGCTGTCGAGCATCATGTTATCGACATCTTTGCAGGTGAAGCGGGCGTAGTACCAGCTGGACTCCATAAAGGTGTCGAAGGTGTCTGTCTCGTGCTCGGCGGGCTGACCATTGTATTCGGTTTTACGCCACTGGAGATCGGACTTGATTGGCGAGTTGACGCCGTCCATGACCACGTCGGTCGGTAGCAAGATAGGCAGACGATCAGCGGGAACGGCGATTTCGCCACCCTCGGGCAGGTTTAGGATAGGGATCGGTGTGCCCCAGTAGCGTTGACGGCTGACACCCCAGTCACGCAAGCGGTAGTTGGTGGTTGTCTCTCCCTTGTCGCTACTGGCTAGTTCGCGGCTAATGGCTTCGAAGGCGGTCTCGAAGTCCATGCCGTCGAAGGCGCCTGAGTTGACGAGAATGCCCTTCTCGGTGAAAGCGCTGGTCGCTAAATCAATCGGCTCGTCATTGGCCGGCTTGATGACCTGGGTGATCGGTAGCCCATAGGTCTTGGCAAACTCGTAGTCACGCTGATCGTGGGCGGGTACGGCCATGACGGCACCGGAACCGTAATCCATGAGCACATAGTTGGCTATCCAGATTGAAACTTCTGCACCGGTAATCGGGTGCAGCGCCTTGAGACCGGTGTCCATGCCTTTCTTTTCCATCACCGACATGTCGGCTTCGGAGACAGATTGCTTTTTACATTCGGCGATGAAACTGGCTAACGCAGCGTTGTCTTCCGCCAGCTTGAGGGCGATGGGGTGTTCGGCGGCCAGGCTGACGTAGGTGACGCCCTGAATCGTATCTGGGCGAGTGGTATAAACATCGAAGCTATCGGCGACATCGGCGAGAGGCTGCTTTAAGGCGAAGTTCATGGTGATGCCGCGGCTCTTGCCAATCCAGTTGCGCTGCATCTGCTTGACTTGCTCGGGCCACTCGTCGAGCTGTTCGAGGTCGTTTAATAGCTCATCGGCGTAGTCGGTGATTTTGATAAACCACTGAGGGATTTCTTTGCGCTCGACCAGGGCGCCGGAACGCCAGCCGCGACCATCGACGACCTGCTCATTGGCGAGTACGGTCTGATCGATAGGGTCCCAGTTAACGGTTGCCATCTTTTTGTAGACCATGCCCTTCTCGTAGAGGCGGGTAAAGAACCACTGCTCCCAACGGTAGTAATCTGGTTTACAGGTGGCGAGCTCGCGGCTCCAGTCATAGCCGAAGCCCAGGCTGTTGAGCTGCTGCTTCATGTAGGCGATGTTTTCATCGGTCCACTTGGCTGGGGCGGTGTTGTGGTTGGTCGCGGCATTTTCGGCGGGGAGGCCGAAGGCGTCCCAGCCCATAGGTTGCAACACATTCTTACCCAGCATGCGCTGGTAGCGAGTGATGACGTCGGTGATGGTGTAGTTGCGCACGTGCCCCATGTGCAGTTTGCCGCTGGGGTAGGGGAACATGGCCAGACAGTAGTATTTTTCTTTACTGTCATCTTTGTCGACTTCGAAGCACTTGTTTTCAACCCAGTATTGCTGGGACTTTGCTTCGAGTTTTTTTGGAGAATATTGCTCTTCCATCGTACCGTTTCTTTCGCTATGCCGCAGGTTGCGGGAGGATAAAATTTGTTGGTTAGGATACCGCAGCCATAGCATACATGGCTACTGCTTTCAGGCTTTCAGCAGGCTACTGGCTCCAGGGAGTCTTGCCTTGCATCAACGGTACCTCGCCGGTGAGGGTCTGGTGACGGAAGCGGTCGCTCTGCTTGACGATGCGACCACGAGCATCAATGATTGCAGAGATGCCGTCGTTGGTGGCGCGGATCATCCAGCGACCACTTTCCAGTGCGCGCATTTGCGCCATCTGTAAATGTTGTAGGGGGCCGATCGAGTCACCAAACCAAGCGTCGTTGCTGATGGTTAGTAGTAAGTCACTGGCGGCGGCGTGATGACGGGTAAGGTCGGGGTAGACAACTTCGTAGCAGATTAATGGAAGTAATTCTGCTTTGTCCGTGTGCAGTAGACCCTGCTGGCTGCTACCGGCGCGAAAATCCGACATGGGCATGTTGAAGAATTTAATGAGGCCGCGCAGCAGCGATTCAAACGGGATATATTCGCCAAAGGGTACCAGTCGCTGTTTAAAATACTCACTCTGCTGCTGGCCGCTAGCGATGATGCTGTTGTAGTAGGCGGTGACGGACTGGCCGTCCTCTTTAATCCGGCGGGCATAGGGGATACCGGTGATCAGCGTTGAGTGATGTTCGGTCGCCTGTTTGTTCATTACGGTCATGAAGCTGGTCGCGCGTTGGTAAAGCATCGGCACAGCGGCCTCTGGCCAGATAACCAGGTCGTGTCCCCAGACGGCTTGGCTGTCATTAGCGAGTAGCGCGAGTGTCGGTTGGAGTTGTTCTGGCTTCCATTTTAGCTCTTGAGCGATATTTGGTTGAATCATCGCCACACTGAGTGTCCTGCCGCTGGGCTCTGTCCAATCGATCTGGTTGAGCCAGTAGCCACCGCCCCAGACGAGACTGATACAGCCGATGGCGGCAACTTTACTGGCCGTGCGACGATCGAGTACCACGCAGGCGATGCTGCTGGCGGTCAGCGCGGTGGCTAGTGAGGCTGCCCAGACAGCGCCGATGGGCACCCAACCGGCTAGTGCGGTTTCAAGATGGGCATAGCCAAGGAAGAGCCAGGGAAAACCGGTGAGTACCCAGCTTCTTAGCCATTCACCCAAGACAAAACTGAGTGGGAAGAGTAGGAGGGTACCTAGCAGCTTCCCACGTCCCCAGCGCAGCTGAATATAGCCAGGAACGAGGTAAAAAATGGCACAGGTGGCACAGAATAATAGAGTGAAGAGAGCGGCCAAAGGAGCCGGCGCGGGGCCGTACTCGTGGATGCTGACATAGACCCAGGAGGCACCTGTTAGCAATAAACCAAGGCCAAAATAGAAACTGCGCCATAGGCCAGCACGTAGACTGACCTTGTCGAGGCTGACAATGAAGGCGGCGACACCGAGCACGGCACAGGGCCAGAGATTGAAGGGGGCGAAGGAGAGTGTCAGCAGCGCGCCGGAGAGGAAGGCAAGTAGATGCCCTAGCGGGCCCTCGGCGCGGATAACAGCGATAATTTTCTGCAACATGGAGACTCGTCTAAGTGGCTGTTGACGCCGGCGGGCGCAGTGGCTTCAACGGCTTTTAATCCGTTGAAACTTCCTCGTTTTCGCTCTGTGGAGGGGTAACTGAGAGCGTTTTGATGCGACGGCTGTCGGCATGACTGATGGTGAAGAAAAAGCCGTCGATGTCGATGCTCTCGCCGTTCTCCGGCACGCGACCGAAGCCCTGGCTGACGATACCGCCGATGGTGTCGAACTCCTCTTCGCTGAACTGGCAGCCAAAAGCATCGTTGAAGTCTTCGATACTGGTGAGTGCCTCGACGCTGTAGAGGGTGGGCGAAATGGTGCGGATGTTGTCGACCTCCTCCACATCGAATTCGTCTTCAATATCGCCGACGATCTGTTCGAGTACGTCTTCGATGGTGACAAGGCCGCCGACGCAGCCGTACTCGTCGATAACGACGGCCATGTGACTGCGATTCTCGCGGAACTCGCGCAGTAAGATGTTGAGACGTTTGCTCTCAGGCACGATATTGACGGGGCGAAGAATGCTTTTGAGGGAGAATTCCTCGTTGCGTTCGAGCAGCTGTGGCAGCAAGTCCTTGGCCAGCAGAATACCGAGAATGTCGTCGCGATCCTCGCCAAATACAGGAAAACGGGAGTGAGAGGACTGAATAATGGTTTTCAGTGCCTCTTTGAACGGCGTATCAACTTGAATCGACACCATCTGCGTGCTGGGGATGAGGATGTCTCGTACTTGTTGCTTGGAGACCTCCATCGCGCCTTCGATGATACTCAGGGCGTCGGCATCGATAATCTCATTCTGTTCGGCCGAACGAATCTGCTCACGTAGATCATCGCTGTTTTTTGCTTCGGGAGAAAATATATCTGTAAGTTTTCCGATCCAGGATTTGACTTCTGGATCGTTGCTAGATCGATCTTCGCTCATTCGTTTTGTCTAATTCTCGCGTCGTGTGTATGAAAATATAAGGTTGTTGATAATGGGTTGATGGTAAAACGATCGGCGTGTGAAAGCTAGCGGCTTCGCACTCTACTCTTGGTCGTAGGGGGCCGGGTAGCCCATCGAGGTCAGTATCTCAGTCTCGAGCGCCTCCATTTCCTCTGCTTCATCATCGTCGATATGGTCGTAGCCTAGGAGGTGCAACGTGCCGTGCACCACCATGTGGGCCCAGTGTGCCTCCGCCAGTTTGCCTTGTTGCTGAGCCTCGCAATCGACGACTTCGGCGCTGATGATGATATCGCCGAGCAGTGGGATGTTGAGCTCCGGTGGTAAGTCGGCGGGGAAAGACAAGACGTTGGTGGGCTTGTCCTGCTGGCGGTAGCTGCGGTTGAGCTCTTGTACCTCGGCGCTGTCGGTAATCCTCAGGCTGAGCTCAGCCTCGGCGCGGCGATCGGCAATGGCGGCGGTGACCCAGCGCTCGAATTGCGCCTCGCTCGGGCAGGCGCTGTCGACAGCAATCTGCAGATCAATATCCAGGCTCATCGCTACGCTTCCTCGTGATGATCGTAGGCTTCGACGATACGCTGAACCAGAGGGTGTCGCACCACATCTTTACTGTCAAAGTGAGTGAAGCTGATGCCCTTGACGCCGCTCAGCACTTCGATAGCATGCTTGAGGCCAGAGTTGGCGCCACCTGGCAGGTCGATCTGGGTGATGTCGCCGGTGATGATGGCCGTTGAGCCAAAGCCAATTCGCGTGAGGAACATCTTCATCTGCTCGCGCGTGGTGTTCTGGCTTTCGTCGAGAATAATATAGGCGTTGTTCAGTGTGCGACCGCGCATGAAGGCCAGTGGCGCGATCTCGATGACGTTATTCTCGATTAGCTTGGCGACTTTCTCGAAGCCCAGCATCTCGTACAGCGCGTCGTACAGTGGGCGCAGGTACGGGTCGATTTTTTGGGCGAGATCGCCGGGTAGGAAGCCGAGCTTCTCGCCGGCCTCGACGGCGGGGCGCACCAACATAATACGGCGTACCTCATCCTGTTCGAGAGCCTGCGCCGCGGCGGCAACGGCGAGGAAGGTCTTACCGGTCCCCGCGGGGCCAACACCGAAGTTGATATCGTTGTCGGCGATGCGCTTGATGTAGTTCTGTTGATTGTCGCCGCGAGGCTTAACGATCAGCTTCTTAGTTTTAACCACGACTTCGTTGGCGTGCAGCTCGTCGTCGAAATCGTCGACGATGGCGTCTCGATTTGCCTCCTGTAAAAACAGGTGTACCAGTTCGGGGGTAATCTCTTGGCCCTGCTTGGCTTCTTTGTAGAGGTGTTTCAGTAGCTGACTGGCGATACGCACCTGGCTCGGGCCGCCGTGCAGCGAGAATTGGTTGCTGCGGTTGTGGATGCGTACTTCGAGCCGCTGCTCGATCTGCCGTAGGTTTTCGTCGAGCTGGCCGCAAAGGTTGGCGAGCGTATGTGGGTTGTTAGGCTCGAGAGAGAGACGTTTTTCGGTGCTGGTAAAAGTATTCAATATCTATTGGCCTCGGGTTGTGTAGGCTGCGCAGGCAATCGAGCCGCGCAGCGGAACCCAGATGATTTTATTAGAGGGCGTACGACCGCTAGCGAGCCGGTGTGCCTAGCATTTCGCCGCGTAGCGAGTTGGCGTAAGCGTCGCCAATGACGACGTCGACGAATTTACCGATGATGCTGTGATCGTCGGCCTTGAAGTTCACGACGCGGTTGTTTTCGGTGCGCCCCTGCAGTTCGCCGGGATCTTTCTTCGAGACGCCGGTGACCAGTAGGGTCTGTTTGCTGCCGACCATCTTGCGGCTGATATCCATCGCCTGCTGGTTGATGCGTGCCTGCAGGATGGCAAGACGTTGCTTCTTCTCGCTCATGGGTAGTTCATCTTTTAGGTCGGCCGCGGGGGTACCGGGGCGGGCGCTGTAGATGAAACTGAAGGACATGTCGAAGCCGATCTCGGCGATGAGGTCCATGGTGTCTTGGAAGTCTTTGTCGGTCTCACCGGGGAAGCCGATGATAAAGTCAGAGGACATTGATAGATCGGGGCGAATCTTGCGCAGGCGACGGATCTTCGACTTATACTCAAGCACCATATGGTTGCGCTTCATTAGCGCTAGGACACGGTCGGAGCCGCTCTGTACCGGTAAGTGTAGGTGGCTGACCAGCTCGGGGACGGTGGCGTAGACGTCGATCAAGGCGTCGGAGAACTCGGTCGGGTGGCTGGTGGTATAGCGAATGCGGTCGATGCCGTCGATGGCGGCGACAAAGGTGATCAGCTCGGCGAAGTCGATGATCTCGCCCTCATGATTCTCGCCACGGTAGGCATTGACGTTCTGGCCCAGCAGATTGACCTCACGTACGCCCTTGCTGGCGAGCACAGCAATTTCTGCGATGACGTCATCGAAGGGGCGGCTGACTTCTTCGCCGCGGGTGTAAGGAACGACGCAGAAGGTGCAGTACTTCGAGCAACCCTCCATGATCGAGACAAAGGCGGAGGGCCCTTCGACCTTGGGGTCAGGCAGGCGGTCAAACTTCTCGATCTCAGGGAAGCTGATGTCGATGACGGCACTTTTGTTGAGATTCTGTTTCGAGGCGTCGATCATCTCTGGAAGACGATGCAGCGTCTGTGGGCCGAAGATGACGTCGACAAAGGGGGCGCGTTTGCTGATGGCTTCGCCTTCCTGTGAGGCGACGCAGCCGCCGACGCCGATGACGAGGTCGGGATTATTGGTTTTAAGATTCTTCCAGCGACCGAGCTGGTGAAATACCTTCTCCTGCGCTTTCTCGCGGATAGAGCAGGTGTTGAGCAGCAGTACGTCGGCTTCGGCCTCGTTGTCGGTGACCTCCAACTGATGGCTCTCACCCAGTAGGTCGCTCATACGTGCAGAATCGTACTCATTCATCTGGCAACCGTGGGTCTTAATAAAGAGCTTCTTCACTGTCTCGGACATCTTGATACCTTAAAACGAAAGCAAGCCAAGGTGGCTGCGCGTTGTATTTTCATAGAGGCCCCCATTATACCAGCCCTTTAAGGGCTAAATCAGCCTATTTTATTGTCATAGTGTGCTACTATTGGGGGCTGTTCCTTTCAGGAGCGGCGCAAGAAATTTGTTTCACCCCTCGTTTATGGTTGCACCGATGGCCTCATCCCCTGTTTATAAAGTAGTTTTTCTCAATCACGAGCAAATAATCGAGCTCTACGCGCGCGCGATATTTCAGAGCGATCTGTATGGTTTTGTCGAGGTCGAGGAGTTCATCTTTGAGCCCGGTGGCGACCAAGAGGGCGATAAGCTTCGTGATGACTTCGCCGGTGTCAAGCGCAGTTACCTGCCGATGCACAACATTATTCGTATCGATGAGGTCGAGAAAGAAGGCGTCAGCAAGGTGAGTGACGCTACAGCACAGCACAGCAAGGTGATGCCGTTCCCGGTTCGCTCGGCGCTGAAGGTGCCGGATGCGCCAGAGCCAACGGAATAGCCAGCGAACGCCAGATACTGAAAAACACCGCCTAGGGCGGTGTTTTTGTTTGTGCACAAGAATGACGGTGTTGACGCACGAGATTTCTGCTGTTTGCTGATCAAGGGGCTGGCAATCCCTAAAACTACTGTCATAATAACCAGTAGTTTTTAACAGGTGAGACCGTTATGGCGATTATCCTCGGTATTGATCCCGGCTCGAGAAAAACCGGTTTTGGTATCATTAGCAGTGTTGCGGGCCGTCATGAATACATCACCAGCGGCATTATCCGCTTGCCTGAGGCCGACTTGTCGGAGCGATTGAAGATTATCTTCGATAGTATTACCGAGTTGATTGAGCAGTATTGCCCACAACAGCTGTCGATAGAACAGGTGTTTATGGGTAAGAACGCGAGCTCAGCACTGAAGCTGGGTCAGGCACGAGGGGCGGCTATTGTTGCCGCGGTCAATCAGAGTTTGCCGGTGGCAGAGTACTCGGCGCGACAGATTAAACAGTCGGTCGTGGGCAGTGGTGCAGCCGATAAGGCGCAGGTGCAGCACATGGTGAAGTTGTTGTTGAAGTTACCGGCGGCGCCGAGTGAAGATGCTGCCGATGCGTTGGCGGCGGCCCTGTGTTTTGCCCACAGCAACGCTAGCCTGGTGGCGATGGCCGGTTCTATGCGCAAGTATCGCCGCGGCCGGCTAAGTTAAGCTGATGGGCGGGGCAGTAGCCAATACGCTCAAATTTACCCAATTGGAAAGTATGATGATCGGTAGGATTCGCGGAGTTTTAATCGAGCGCCAGGCACCGGAACTGGTAGTGGATGTGATGGGGGTGGGCTATGAGTTGCATGTGCCGCTGAGTACGCTGTTCAAACTGCCGGCGCTGGGTGAAGAGGTGACACTCTATACCCACTTTAGTGTCAGCGAGAACAGCCAGAGTCTGTACGGTTTTGCCGAGAGGAATGAACGCGAGTTGTTTCGCACGCTGATCAAGGTCAGCGGTGTTGGCCCTAAACTGGGTCTGGCGATCCTCTCCGGGATGGGGGCCGAGGAATTCGTGAAGTTGGTACAGCGAGGCGATGCTGCGGCGCTGGTGAAACTGCCCGGTGTCGGCAAAAAGACAGCGGAGCGCCTCGTCATCGAGATGCGTGATCGTCTCAAGAGCTGGCAGTCAGCACCGGCACCGCTGTTCGATGGCAAGATGGTGCAGACCGAGGCCGCTACGGCTAATATCAACGTGTTGGTCGCTGATGCGGAGAGTGCCTTGGTGGCACTCGGTTATAAGCCGACGGACGCGGCCAAGGCGATTAATCGGGTGCTCGATGATGGCGTTACCAGCTCCGAAGAGCTGATACGCATGGCACTGAAGGGGATGGCGTGATGCGACAAATACGGGCAACAGTACGAATTAGCCTCAGGGTACCAGCATGATAGAGACCGATCGTCTAATCAGTGCGGAGCCGGTATCGCGTGAAGAGCGAGACAGTGTCGACCGTGCCATACGCCCGACTCGTCTTGCCGACTATGTTGGCCAGCCGGCGGTGAAAGAGCAGATGGAGATCTTTATCGATGCCGCCCGTCGTCGAGATGAACCCCTCGATCATAGCTTGATCTTCGGCCCACCGGGACTAGGCAAGACGACGCTGGCTAACATCATTGCCACGGAGATGGGGGTGGCCCTGAAAACCACCTCGGGGCCGGTACTGGAGAAGGCTGGCGATCTGGCGGCGATCATGACCAACCTAGAGCCTGGTGACGTATTGTTCATCGACGAGATACATCGTCTAAGTCCTAATATCGAAGAGATACTCTATCCGGCGATGGAAGACTATCAACTCGACATTATGATTGGCGAAGGGCCTGCAGCTCGCTCTATTAAGTTGGACTTGCCACCGTTTACCCTCGTTGGTGCAACCACGCGAGCCGGCTTGTTGACCTCGCCGCTACGCGATCGTTTCGGCATTGTGCAGCGTCTGGAGTTTTATAACTGCGCAGACCTGACCAGTATCGTGTCGCGATCGGGGCAGATTATGGGCATGACGATTGATAGCGGTGGTGCCGAGGAGATCGCTCGACGTTCGCGCGGCACGCCGCGTATCGCCAACCGCTTGCTGCGCCGTGTGCGTGACTACGCCGATGTGAAGGCCGACGGCGATGCGACTCGCGAGGTGGCGGATGCGGCGCTCAATATGCTGAATGTCGACGAGGGCGGATTCGATCATCTCGACCGCCGCCTGTTGTTGACCATGTTGGAGAAGTTTGATGGCGGCCCCGTCGGTGTGGATAACTTGGCGGCGGCGATCGGCGAGGAGCGCGATACGATTGAGGATGTATTGGAGCCTTACCTGATCCAGCAGGGTTTTTTGATGCGTACGCCGCGGGGCAGGGTGGTGACCCGTCACGGCTATGCACACTTTGACCGTGCGTCTGAATACAAAGAACGTTAACCGAGTGCGCTTGTCGTAGCGCCTGAGTATGAGTAGTAGTGAGTTATGTCTGCCTTTGAGTTTCCTATTCGAGTCTATATTGAAGATACTGATGCCGGTGGCATCGTCTATTATGTCAACTATTTGAAGTTCATGGAGCGAGCGCGAACGGAGATGATGCGCTCGCTGGGCTTTGGTAAGACAAGTATCTTTAGCGTCGATAAGATGTTTGTGGTGCAGTCGGTACAGGCGGATTACTTGGCACCGGCGAAATTAGACGATCAGCTGCGGGTGACGGCGCAGCTAATTAAGTCGGGTGCCGCCTACCTGCAATTAAAACAAGAGGTATTCTGTGGTGCTGAACTGTTGTGTCGAGGTGAGGTCAAAATAGTCTGTGTCGATAAGCAGACTATGCGCCCGAGTGTCATGCCTCACGAAATTAGACAGGCGTTGCAGGCAGACAGTTAGAGTGCAACCTACATCAATGAAGCTGTGGCTAAAATATACTGATAATGGCGCCCCAGTTTGATAGATGTGAGAGTCGAGGTAGGAAATGCCTCGATTATTAGTTAGTAACCGGTAAGCTACGATTAACTTTACCGGTTGTTGGTGACTGTGTCGGCGTTTGATAACGTGGACTCAGGCATACTAAACAGTTAATTGAACCTATTTTAGAGATGGAGCAAGTCAATCGTGAATGAGCAGATGTCAATAATGAGTCTAGTGTCTAACGCCAGCCTGTTGGTACAAATGGTGATGTTAGCCTTGCTACTCGCATCGATGGTGTCGTGGTCGATGATTGTGCGACGCTCACTCTTCTTTCGCCGCGCCAAGCGTGAGCAGATGCGTTTTGAGGGTGAGTTTTGGTCGGGTATGGATCTCGCGCAACTGTTTCGCGATGGCAATGAAGATGCTCAAGCTGGCAAGACTCGCGATGGCTGCGAGGCGATATTCCGCGCCGGTTTCAAGGAGTTCACTCGCCTGCGCCAGCAAAAAATGGATGCCGATGCGGTGATGGAAGGGACGCAGCGTGCGATGCGCGTGGCCTTGAATCGTGAGGAAGAGCGACTCGATCAGAACCTACCGTTTCTCGCATCGGTGGGGTCGACCAGTCCCTACGTGGGCTTATTTGGTACGGTTTGGGGTATCATGAGTTCGTTCCGAGGCTTAGCCAATGCGCATCAGGCGACCCTGCAGACGGTGGCGCCGGGGATCTCTGAGGCACTCGTGGCGACTGCAATGGGGCTGTTTGCGGCGATACCAGCAGTGTTAGCCTATAACCGCCTATCGGCTCGTTCGGACAGTTTATACAGCCAGTATGAGACTTTCTCCGATGAGTTTTCCTCTATTTTGCACCGACAAGTTCACGCTCGCACCACTACCAGTGCGTCGCAATAATGTGTCGATCGAACCCCGTTAGCGTGCAGGTATAGAGATTATGGCGAAAAGAAAACGCAAGAGTATGGCCGAGATTAACGTCGTGCCTTACATCGATGTGATGTTGGTGTTATTAATCATTTTCATGGTAACGGCGCCGATGTTGACTCAGGGGGTGAAGGTTGATCTGCCAGACGCTCCGGCCGAGCCCGTCTCCAAGGTCGACGATGAGCCACTGATTGTCTCAATTAAGGACGATGGTACGCTCTATTTGAATTTGGGCAAAGATACCCACAAGGTGCTCACTATCGAACAGGTTAGTGAGCAGGTGTCTAAGATCATGCGCAGCAAGCCGAAGACGCCGATCCTGGTGTGGGGTGATACCAATGTCTCCTATGGCAAGGTCGTGACGTTAATGGCTCAGCTGCAGGCGGCCGGTGCGCCGAGTGTCGGCCTAGTGACGGAAGAGAAGTAGGCGCGCATGACGAAGATGCAGAGAGCCCTGCAGAGTTACATCATCCCAGTGCTGGTGACGTTGTTGTTACACGGCGGCTTGCTTTGGTTGTTGATGTCTAACTGGCAGCCGGAGAAAAAGCCGTTCACGCCGAAAACACCACAGTTCGTGCAAGCGAAGCTGGTGAAAATTAAGGCGCAGCCGGTCGCTAAACCGAAGCCGGTGGCTAAGCCGAAAGTCGCGGAGAAACCCAAACCGAAACCGAAACCCAAGCCAGTCGTTAAACCGAAGCCCAAGCCTAAACCCGTGGTGAAGCCGAAGCCAAAAGTGAAGCCGAAGCCGAAGATTGATCACAAGGCGGAAGAAAAAGCGAAGCAAGAGGCCGAAGAGCGCAAGGCGAAGGCCGAAGAAGAGCAGCGTAAGCGCGAGCAATTGGAGCGTGAGCGCCGTGAGCAGGCGTTACTGGCGGCAGTGGCGGAAGAGGACCGGCTTGCTCAAGAGGCCAGTGATCAAGAGTTAGCGGCCAGCTATATGAGTATTATTCAAGAGCGGGTAGAGTCTAACTGGAGCCGGCCACCGAGTGCGCGCAACGATATGGAGGTCTTGCTGATCATTACCTTAGTGCCGACGGGAGAGGTGGTCAGTGTCGAGATTGAACGATCGAGCGGTAGCGCAGTGTTTGATCAATCGGCGGTGAAGGCGGTACGTAAAGCCGAGCGCTTCCCAGAACTACAAGAGTTGCCGCCGGCTGTTTTTGAGCGGAACTATAGAAACTTCCACCTATTATTTAGACCAGAGGACTTACGCCTGTGAAGTGGTTAACCCGATGCACGCTGATCATCAGTGTGTTGTTTGCCAGTGTGGCAAGCGCACAACTGACTATTGAAATTACACAGGGGCAGGATAATCCGACGCCGATAGCGATCGTGCCTTTCGCCGGTAGCCAGGGCTTGTCGGAAGATTTGACCGCTATTATCTCCAATGACTTACTCTACTCGGGCCAGTTCTCGCCTCTTGCGCGTGGTGATATGTTGGGGCACCCGACCAAGCAGAGTGAGGTCTACTACCGGGATTGGCGCGCCGTCGGCTCCGACTACCTGGTCATAGGCAAGGTAACCAAGGAGGCGACAGGCTACCGTTTGGCCTATGAGGTTTACGATGTGGGTGGGCAGCGACTGATCCTCTCAAACCGTGTTACCGGCACACTGAGTGGCCTGCGTGATATGGCTCACCTCGCCAGCGACCAGATCTTCGAAAAGCTAACCGGTATGCGTGGTGCTTTCTCGACTAAGATCCTCTATGTGAATCGTCGCCCTCTCGGCGCTGGCGAGTACCAATACAATCTGATGATGGCCGATGCCGATGGTCAGCGTGAAAAGTCGATACTTAGCTCCGGCCACCCTATTTTGTCGCCGACTTGGTCACCTAACGGCAAGGAGATTGCCTATGTCTCTTTCGAGTCGACACGTCCGGCGATCTATCGTCAGGTGCTGGCGACGGCGAAGCGAGAGAAGCTGACCAACTTTAAGGGCCTCAATAGTGCCCCTTCTTATTCACCCGATGGCAAGAAGTTAGCGATGGTGCTCTCCAAAGACGGCAGCCCGGATATCTATATCATGGACCTGGCGACGAAACGCCTGACTCGCGTCACCAAGCACTATGCAATCGAGACGGAGCCGAGCTGGAGTAACGATGGCAAGTCGATCCTCTACACCTCGGACAAGGGCGGTAGCCCGCAGATCTACCGGGTCAACCTCGGCGATAACTGGCAGGAACGTGTGACCTTCCAGGGTGCTTATAATGCGCGTGCTCGCGTGTTGCGTGATGGTAGTGGCATCGTTATGGTGCATCGCTCTGAGCGCGGCGGAGACTTCCACATTGCACTGCAGAACCTCGAGCGTGGCACACTGCGTATGCTCAGTGGTAACGCGCTGGATGAGTCGCCCACCGTGGCACCCAATGGCTCGATGATGCTTTACGCGACGAAGAAAGGCGGCCGCAGCATCTTATCAGCGGTCTCTATCGACGGTGGTGCACGCTTCAACCTGCCCTCTAAGCAGGGTGATGTGCGTGAGCCTTCGTGGTCACCGTTTTTGAATTAAGAGAGATAGTATGAGTGTAGAACAGCGAGCCTATGGTGATGGCGATGCATCGTATCAAGCAGCAGGTCAATTTGAGGGCCTGCAAAGGCTGACGACAGCCTTCTACCGTGCGATGGATGAGTTGCCAGAGGCGCAGCTGATTCGCGACATGCACCCGCAGGATCTCGAGGAATCGACGGATAAGCTGGCGCGTTTTCTCGCTGGCTGGCTCGGTGGGCCGCGTTTGTACCGTGAGAAGTATGGCGCGATCGCGATTCCTCGCGCCCACGCTCACCTGGACATTGATGAACAGGGGCGGGATGCCTGGCTGCGCTGCATGGCGGTGGCATTAGAACAGCAGCCCTATGCCGAAGATTTTAAAGCCTACCTGTTGCGCGAGCTCTATCGGCCGGCTGAGCGCAGTCGTGTCGTCTCACAGCAGGCGCGACAGCAGCAACCCGTTTAACTAAAACACTTTTTGTTTTCTTCGCCGTCACAGCTATGCTGTGGCGGCTTCTTCGGTTGAGGATCTCGCGTCATGAAATATGTCGGAGCACATGTCAGTGCCAGCGGTGGCGTTGAAAACGCACCGCTGAATGCGGCGGAATTGGGGGCGACAGCCTTTGCTTTCTTCACAAAAAATCAGCGCCGCTGGGAGGCCAAGCCGCTGACTGAAGAGAGCATCGGCGCCTTTAAGGATAATTGCCGGCGTCTCGGTTTTTCACCGCAGCAGATTCTACCGCACGATAGCTACCTGATTAATCTTGGCCACCCGGAGCAGGAGGCGTTGGCGAAGTCCCGTGCTGCCTTTCTCGATGAACTGCAGCGTTGCCAACAACTGGGGCTGAGCTTGCTGAACTTTCACCCCGGCTCACACCTCAATAAGATCTCCATAGACGACTGCTTGGCGCGCATCGCTGAATCGATCAACATTGCCTTGGCACAGACTAAGGGGATCACCGCAGTGATTGAGAATACGGCCGGTCAGGGCAGTAACCTCGGCTACCGTTTTGAGCACCTAGCGGCAATCATCGATCGGGTTGAGGATAAATCCCGGGTCGGTGTCTGTCTCGATACCTGCCACACCTTTGTTGCCGGCTACGACCTACGCACAGCAGCTAGTTGTGAGCAGGTCTTTGCCGAGTTTGAGCGCATCGTCGGTTTCGATTATTTGCGAGCCATGCACTTGAACGGTTCGAAGGCGGAGTTTGCTTCGAAAAAGGATCGACACCATTCTCTGTTGGATGGGCATTTAGGCGTTGCGGTGTTTGAGTTCATCATGCAAGATGAGCGATTCAATGATATACCGATGGTATTGGAGACTATCGACAGTTCGATCTGGCGTGATGAAATTGCGATGTTAAAACGTTGGCAGCACCGTGAAGCTAGCGTCGACCAGTAATCGATTAAGGTAAGGATCACCACAGTGAGTTTGTTCTAGCGCCTCTGCGTGCTGAATAGCAGCCCCCTATGGCTAATTTCCTATAGTGATTATGGTCATCATTGATATAAATCTCGCGTCGTTTTGTGCACCATTACCACGGAAAGACTGGTCTGATGTGGCAGGGGGTAACGATTGTGCTCGTTTGCGTCGTGTCTTTCGTTACCACACGGCTTATTAATACATTGAGCCTGTTTGCACAGCCGAGGGATCGATTGTTACGATAAGTTAACAGTGACGTTGTGTCGGCAATGCTGGCGATATTAAAAAATGAGTAAACACCGGGAAGAGTGACTCAGGGAATTAAAATAACAAACACGTATGGAGATGTTATGAATCATAAAGGATTCACTATTAGACCGTTGGTGCAGGCCGTTGCCGCGGCAGCATTATTGAGCTCGGCGAGCAATGCAAGTCATGCCGCAGAGGCCTCAATGCAGCTGGAAGAGGTGGTGGTCACAGCGCAGAAGCGGGTCGAAAACCTACAGGATGTGCCGGTATCTGTCAGCGCCGTTAGCGGCGAGAAAATGTACGAGGCGGGTATCGACCGTCTAGAAGGCTTGCAAAGTTACGTCCCCAATCTAACGATGACCGAGACCGGCATCGGTACCAATATTTATATTCGCGGCATTGGCTCCGGCATTAACCAGGGCTTTGAGCAGTCTGTCGGCATGTATGTCGATGGCATCTACCATGGTCGTGCACAGCTAACACGCGCGCCCTTCCTTGACTTAGAGCGCGTCGAAGTACTGCGTGGCCCGCAGATGATCTTATTCGGTAAGAACTCGATCGCCGGCGCCATCGACCTGCATACCGCCAAGCCCAGTGACGAGTTTCAGGGGGAGGTGACCGCAAGTTATGAGCCCGAGTACGGCAGCAAAGAGTTGACCGGTGTGGTGTCTGGCCCGTTGACCGATAAGGTTGGTGGGCGTCTAGCGCTGCGTAAGTTCGAGACTGACGGTTACATCGAGAACCTCACCAGCGGCAAGGACGAGCCGTCGCGCGACGAGCAGAGTGTACGCGGTACCTTGTCGGTGGCCTTTACCGAGCAGCTTGAGGCGACACTGAAGCTGCAGCACGACAGCTTCGATAATAAGGGGCGGCAGATTGAGATTATCACCGCGAACCCAGGTGGTGCAGCCAGTCCGGCACCAGGTGCCACCTTTGGCCAGTTCCTCGCTGTTGGTATGGCCCAAGATCCGTCAGTAATGAATGAGGAGCTTGACTATAAGCGCTCTTCGAACGGCGATTCCTCTGAAAACAACGTCACCAGTGCGGCGTTGCAGTTCGATTACAGCTTCGACGATGATAGCCAACTCACCTTCATCAGCGGCTACCTGGCCTATGACTACGATGAGATGTGCGACTGCGACTTCACCGGTGCTAACACCTTTACCCTGCAGTCACAGGAAGACTACAAACAGTACAGTCAAGAGGTGCGCTTCAGCTCACCTATCGGCCAGAGCGTCGAATATATTGTCGGCGGTTACCTGCAGAGCAGCGAGCTGGATTTTAATGATAACTTCCGCATCAATAACACGAGCACAATGGGGCCGGTGATGGAGCAGAAGTTTATTGACGCAGGGAAGGGGCCTGGTTTTGGCCAGGCGATTCTGGGGACTGCGTCACCGCGTGAGCTGACTCAGGATAGCAGTGAGTGGTCGCTGTTTGCCCAGGCCACCTGGAATATCAGTGAGCGCTTCCGCGCCATTGCCGGTGGTCGTTATTCCGAGGAGAAGAAGGAAGCGGAGAAGACGTTGCGTTTTGGGCTACTCGACGGTTCGCTCTTCTCTGACCCGGTACAAGCGGCAATGGCGGCAGCGGTATTTAATAATGCTTTTCAGGTCTATGAGATGGACTTAAAAGATGAGCGTAAGAAGTCGAACTTCGCACCGATGGTGACACTGCAATACGACCTCAACGATGACATCATGGGCTACGTAACGATCGCCAGTGGTTTTAAATCTGGAGGCTTTGATGCGCGCTCAAATAACGTTCCTGCACCGGGCAATGTTCAGGGTAGTGTACCGGGGACGTTTGAGTTTGATGATGAGGAGGCGTTGAGCTACGAGGCGGGCTTCAAGTCGCGTCTACTCGGTGGTCGCGCGACGCTGAATGCGGCGCTGTATCGCACAGAATACGATGACCTGCAGGTTTCTGTCTTTGACGGCACCCTCGGCTTCAACGTGGGCAACGCTGCTAGCGCGGTAAGCCAGGGCTTTGAACTGGATGGCCGTTTCCGCGCCACCGAATACCTGACCTTTGGCAGCTCGATCGCCTACCTCGACTTTGAATTCGGCGACTATGACAGTGGCCCGTGTCGAGCCTTTGAGACACCGAGCTCGGTCGATGGTACGAACTGTAATCGTGACGGCGAAACCAATCAGTATGTGTCACCGTGGACGGCGAACTTGATGACCGAGTATGCACGACCCTTGGGTGACAGCGGCCTTGAGTTGATGGCGAATCTAGACCTGCTGTTTAAGGACAGCTATTACACCGCCGGTAACTTAGAGGAGGACACCAAACAGGGCGCCTACACGATGATCAATGCACGCTTGGGTATTGGTGCCGAGGATGGTAGCTGGGATGTCGCCCTCGTGGGCAAGAACCTCAGCGATCGCGAGGTGGTTAGCTATTCCGCTGACACGCCGCTAGCGACGACGTTTGGCTATAAGAGTCAATATGGCTTTGTTGAGGCACCGAGAACAGTCGCGCTGCAGGGCGGTTACCGCTTCTAACAAAACGTTTCGTGAGTGATGATAACAAACCGCCTTCGGGCGGTTTTTTGCTTTTACCCACAGATTTGTGGGTAACTCTCCGCTTGGCTACATGTCCGCTTGTGTATAAATAACTTGTTTTAGGTTGTCCCCTGTTTCTGTGTGTAACTAAGTGCATAAGCCGGGTGCAGAACAGTCTAACGTAGTGGGGGTGCGGTGTTACCGCTGATGATCGTTTTTTGCCCATATGGGAAACTTGGCACTATGTATGCAGGGTTAGCTCAAATTTCTTTAAATACCCGCTCCGCTGAATAGAAGCAAGCGTTTTTGTTGCCGATTGATTGTGGGTAGTTTGGCGGCGCGAAGGTAATGGCGGGCTTTATGGCACGATTACTCGGCGAACTTGTGCGTATCTTCGCGGTGGACGGCGCTATTGTGGACAAACGCAGCAGAGCAACAGAGTGGCTGCGATATGATTGTAACAGTAGGGGGAAAAATAGCGGTAAAAGTAGAGGTAAAAATAGGAATAATTACGCATGGCTCTGGCCCCAATTTTACTGGATAGTAGCGGCCATCTAAGCACAGGCTGGTGCCTTGCCAGCTGACAATTACTCGGTCATTGAAGGCCTTGGAAGGATAATTTATGTTGGACGATGTAAAGCGGCGTTTGGAACAGGATCTGCTAGGTGAACGTGAGATTCCTGAGACGGCTTATTATGGTATTCATGCGCAGCGAGCGATCGATAACTTTCCGATCAGTGGTAGCGTGATTAGCGATGTGCCGCAGTTTATTCGCGGCATGGTTCAGACCAAGAAGGCAGCCGCCCTGGCTAACGGCGAACTCGGTACGATAGAGCAGGAAAAGACCCAGGCGATCATCCAGGCCTGTGACCTGATGCTTGAGACGGGCAAGGGCTTCGATCAGTTCAATATCGACCTGTTTCAGGGTGGCGCGGGTACCTCGGTCAATATGAACACCAACGAGGTGCTGGCAAACATTGCGCTGGAGCTGCTCGGCTATGAGAAGGGCCGCTACGATATTATCAACCCCAACGACCATGTGAATAAGTGCCAGTCAACCAACGATGCCTACCCGACAGGCTTCCGCGTTGCGTTGGTCCAGGACTGCGATAGCCTGCTGGAGGCGGTCGAATATCTCTGCGGTGTGATGAAAGATAAGTCGGAAGAATTTGACGATGTGTTAAAGATGGGCCGCACCCAGCTACAAGACGCCGTGCCGATGACCTTGGGTCAGGAGTTCAAGGCCTTCGCGGTGACGCTCAACGAAGAGCTGAAGAGTATTCAGCGCACGCAGAGTCTATTATTAGAGGTCAACCTCGGTGCGACGGCGATCGGCACCGGCCTGAATACTCCGGTGGAATATTCCAGCCTGGCGATACAGCGTCTGAGTGAGGTGACTGGCTATCCCTTTGTGGCGGCGGAAGACCTAGTTGAGGCGACGTCGGACTGTGGTGCCTATGTTAGCTTATCGGGTTCACTGAAGCGGGCGGCGGTTAAGCTGGGCAAAATCTGCAACGATTTGCGCCTGCTTAGCAGCGGCCCGCGCACCGGCTTCGGCGAGATTAACCTGCCACAGCTGCAGGCGGGCTCGTCGATCATGCCGGCCAAGGTCAACCCGGTCATCCCGGAGGTGGTCAATCAGATTGCCTTTAAGGTGATGGGCAACGATGTCACCATCACCATGGCAGCTGAGGCGGGTCAGCTACAGCTTAACGTGATGGAGCCGGTGATCGCACAGAGCATCTTCGAGTCGATCTCTCTGCTGAAGTCGGGCTGTTACGTGCTAGCGGATAAGTGTATTCGCGGCATCACCGCCAACGAACAGGTATGTTTTAACTCGGTACTTAACTCCATCGGCATCGTCACCTACCTCAACCCGTTCATCGGTCATGATGCCGGCGATGAGATCGGCAAGATCTGTGCACAGACTGGCCGTAATGTCCGCGAGGTGGTGCTGGAGATGGGCTTGCTGACCGAGCAGGAGGTCGACGAGATCCTCTCGGTAGAGAACCTAAAGCGGCCAAGCTACAAGGCCAAACTGCATAAGTACGCTTAAGGCGAGAGTTATGCACAGGATGGGAGGCGCCGATAGGGCGCCTTTTTTGTGGCTTACTTTTCCTGCAGCGCGGGGCTGCTGAAGCTGATGCCCTGCCAGCCGCTCTGCATGAAGTTGCGAATGTTCTGGTGATCATCACCCTGTGGGTTGGCTAATACGTCTTGTCGATAGAACTTGCCGAAGCAGGCGAGGGTCTGTGCGATGTCGAGCTGATTGAGTTGAGCGAAGGCGAATATCTTTGCCGAGCCTTCGTTAGTGCCGGCGGCATTGACGGTGTTGCCATTGCGAAACTCGGCCGGTGTGTAGTGATAGCAAGCCTCAATGGTGGCGATCACTTCGGTAAACTCAACCTGTTCAGGTTGTTGTTTGAGGCGGGCTAGTAATGTGCTCTTATCGGTCATAGTCGTTACTTATTGTTGATTGTGGATTGTGGATAACTGGGCGCTAGTGGTCGAGCTAGTAGTCAATTTTCTTGCGCAGAGACTTGGTCTTGGCATCTTTGGTTTTGCCGTCGAGGCGTCGCCTCTGCGAGCCCTTCGTGGGTTTGGTGGGGCGGCGTTTTTTCTCGACGACAGCGGCCTGCAGAATGATTTCCTTTAGGCGTAATAGCGCGTCCTCACGGTTTTTTTCCTGGGTGCGGAAGCGCTGTGCCTTGAGGATTAGCACTCCGTCCTTGCTGATGCGACTGTCTTTGAGCGCCAGTAAGCGCTCCTTGTAGAAGCTGGGCAGCGATGAGCGGCGGATGTCGAAGCGCAGGTGGATCGCCGTCGAGACCTTGTTGACATTCTGGCCGCCGGCACCCTGTGAGCGGATCGCGGAGAGTTCGACCTCCCACTCTTTTATCGACAGGTGTGAGTTGATCGTTAACATGTGGCGCGAGATAACCTCAGGTCTAGGGTGTGTGACTCGCCCGGGGCGAGGCTGATGAAGTCGAGGCCGGCGTTGGCGGTCTCGACACAGACCATCTGTTGGTAGGCGTGATCATCGAAGTGGCTGAGGCGTTTGGCCTTCTCGATCCACGGGTTCCAGACGACGGTGCTGTGGCTGTTGTCACTGTCGATATAGAGGTCGCTATTGGCGGTGTCGTGCAGGGTCAGGCGCGGTGGTTGGCGCTGATAGATGCGGTCGACTTCGCCGTCAAACGCCAGCTTGCCGCGCTGTTGTTGCGTCGACCAATGGTCGAGGGCATCTCGATAGTGGCAGCCGTCGAGACCTTGTAGCTGGACGTTATCGATGTGGCTGATGTCGAAGTAGCTATGCAGGGCGCTGCTGTAGTGAAACTTATCGGCACAGCGGTTGTGTACGGTAAAGGCGATGTCGAGATGCTGGCCAATGGTGACTCGGTATTCAAGACGTGTCTGAAAGGGCCAGAATGGCTGGCTGTGGCGAGGGATGTCCAGTTGTAACAGCAGCGTGGTGCTGTCTTCGCCTTCCTCTACGCTGACCAGTTGCCAAGCCTGTTCGCGGACGAAGCCGTGGGCGGAAGCATCGTCGAGCTGGCGGGTGGAATATTGCTCGGTGATGGTCTTCGGGTTGGCGTGTAGGCCGCCAAACCAGGGCCAGCAGATGGGGATGCCGCCACGCAGTGAGCGGCCTAGGCTGTAATCACAGTGTTCGCTGCACCACAGGACCGGGGTTTGTTGTTGCGGCTGGTAGTGGCTGATTTGCGCGCCTTGCAAGAAGAGACTGGCGCATGCGCTGGCATTCTCTACATCGATAGCGACGAGTTGACCCTGTTCCCTGAAGTTGACGCTTGTTTGTTGGTTGAAGCGTTGCTTCAGCTGCTCGATGAGCGTTGTGTTATCCATGATATCGTTATCGTCGTTGTCTCGCGGTGCATCGGCCGGGCGCAGAGTGGCGCACGATGGTGAAGAGCCTAGCTTACCGCAAATTGTCGTCGCCGATAAATCCTGTGGGGAAAATAAAGCGCGGCAGTACGCTGTTAGCAGAGACAAAAAAACCGGCACAGGGCCGGTTTTTTGAGCGCCAAAGGCGTTTACTTCTCGAGCTCGCCTTCACTGCCTGACTGGATTGCAGTCAGGGCGATGGTGTAGACAATGTCGTCGACGAGGGCGCCGCGAGACAGGTCGTTAACCGGCTTCTTCAAGCCCTGCAACATCGGGCCGACACTGACTACAGAGGCGCTGCGTTGCACAGCCTTGTAGGTGGTGTTACCGGTGTTGAGGTCGGGGAAGATGATGACGGTGGCTTTACCGGCAACGGGGCTATCCGGCGCCTTGCTGGCTGCAACGCTGGCGGTGGTTGCCGCATCGTACTGCAGAGGACCGTCGATCACGAGATCAGGGCGCAGCTCCTTGGCGATGCGTGTGGCCTCACGGACCTTCTCGACATCGGCACCGCTGCCTGAGCTACCAGTGCTGTAGGAGATCATCGCAACGCGTGGCGGAATACCAAAGGCGGCCGCAGAATCGGCGGACTGAATGGCAATGTCGGCCAGCTGCTGTGCGTCGGGGTCTGGGTTGACGGCGCAGTCACCGTAGACCATTACCTGATCGGGTAGGCACATGAAGAACACCGAGGAGACAAGGCTGGCGTCAGGCTTGGTCTTGATCAGCTGCAGTGCAGGCAAGATGGTGTTTGCCGTGGTGTGAACAGCACCTGAGACGAGGCCGTCAACGTCGTTCTGTTCGAGCATCATGGTGCCGAGGACGACGCTGTCTTCGAGCAGCTGACGAGCACGGACTTCGTTCATGCCCTTGTGCTTACGCAGCTCGACAAAGGAGTTGATGTAGTTGTTGCGGATGGTACGCGGGTCGATAACTTCGAAGTTTTGCTCAGGACGGCTCCAACCACGCTTCTCCAGCAGGTCATCGATGACCGCGGGATCGGCGAGTAGCTGACAGTGTGCGATGCCCTTGTTGGCTGAGATGATGGCAGCCTCGACGGTGCGTGGCTCATCACCCTCGGGTAGCACGACGGTCTTCTTCAGCGCCTTGGCGACACGCACTAAGTTGTAGCGGAAGGCCGCGGGAGAGAGGCGACGCTCGCCTTCGACGCTGATCACTTCGCGGAACTTCTCACGCTGTAGGTGGGCGACGACGTGATCAATGATCGAGGCAAAGCGCTCGGTGTCATCCTCAGGCGTGTAGGGGTAGAGTGCTGGCAGGCGCGTGGCCGTCGGGTAGGTGGCGGTCTTGGTGACCATAACGGGTAGGCCAAGCTCGAGCGCGGGGGCGATCAGCTTCATGGTGCCTTCTGAAGGCTGCAGGCCGCCAGTCAGCAGTACACCGGCTAGCGGATTGCCGCTAATCTCAGCGAGCGCTGCCGCCTGTAGTACGTCGTTGCGATCGCCAGAGGTGACGACCAGCGTGCCGGGCTGCAGGACTTCGACCAGGTTGCCGGGTGAGCGTGCGCCGATACTGACATGCTCGATGCGACGGCTTTCAGCCTGCCCCTTGTGTAGAATCTGTACCGGTAGTACGCGATTGATGTCGATGGTTCTCGGCGCCATCAGGCGGCTCTGCCAAGGAATGATACCGAACAGCTTGAAGTGGCCGCCGCGGAAGATAGGCAGCTGCTTTTCTAGTGCTTCAAGGCTGGGGATCTCACGTCCCTGGGTGTCGAACATCTCTGGGCGAATGGTGCCGTGTACGTCACGGGGAGCACCGGCCTTGTTGATAACGACACCGAGGGCGCGGCCGTGGATTGCTCCGCCGTAAGTCTCTGCAGCAATCTCTAGCTTGCGGTTCATGTGCTGAGGATTAACTTCGGTGTCGGTGGCAACCAGAATGACGCTGGCGTCTAGGGACTTGGCCAGTGCCGAGTTAACCTTGGTTGCGAAGGGGGTCGCGTCGTTGCTCGCCAAGCCCAGGACGATGACGATGTCGCAATCGGCGGCCTGTTCTTCGTAAGAGGCGACCATCAGCTCGAGGGCGTCGTCTAGCTCGCCATCGCTCATATACTGTTGTAGTTGTTCCATGCCCATGGCGGGTTTAGAGCCGAATGAGGCGCTCAAGCTCTGTACCGATTGGCTGACGGGGAGGAAGAAGCCCGCCTTTAAACCGCGCTGATCGGCGAGGTGCATGAGACCCATGGCGATGGAACTGGCGCCGGTGGAGGCGCCGAGGGGGCTGAGTAAGTAGGTATGTTGCATGAATAACTCCGCTTTATTGTCACGAGTATTACGGTCTCGTCTGCATTGGACGGCCGTAAAAAAGGCGACCTAGGTCGCCTAATTGTCGATGTTACGCCTGAGTGAGCTTCAGGGTGTGCTTGGCAATCATGAATTCTTCGTTGGTGTTGATCACCAAGATTGCTGGGCTGCCTTCGGCGGCGATGTTCGGGTGGCTACGGCCACGATCGGCGTTGGCTTGATCGTTGACTTTCAGGCCAAGAATTCTGAGTTGCTCGACGACGCGGCGACGCACTAGATCAGAGTTCTCACCGATACCACCGGTGAATACGAGGCCGTCGATGTGATCGAGGCTGGCACTGAGAGCGGCCAAGGTACGCGCTAGGCGGAAGATGAAAACGTCGAGGGCGAGTAGAGCGCCCTTGTGGCCTTCGGCGGCGGCTTCTTCGATACCACGACAATCGTTGGTGAGCTCAGAGAGACCAAGTAGGCCAGACTTCTTATTGAGGACGTCAGAAATCTCGTCGCCGCTCATGCCTTGTTGCTGTGCCATCCAGAGGATGATGCCGGGATCAACGTCACCGGAGCGCGTACCCATGACGAGACCTTCGAGAGGGGTCATGCCCATGGTGGTGTCGACTGAGTGACCGTCACGGATGGCGCTGGCGCTACAGCCGTTACCGAGGTGGGCGACTAGTAGCTGTGCCTCTTTCACGTCCTTGCCAAGTACGCGTGCGGCCTCTTGTGAGACGAACTCGTAGCTGGTGCCGTGCATGCCATAGCGACGGATTGAGTGCTCGCGGTAGAGCTCTTGAGGGATCGCGTACTGGAACACTTTCTCAGGCAGTTGGGCGTGGAAAGAGGTGTCGAATACGGCAACCTGAGGCAGCTCAGGGAAGGCTGCCTGAGCCGCTTCAATACCGGCTAGGTTTGCGGCAGAGTGCAGTGGCGCCAAGTGAGAGCAGGCGGCAATCTCTTCGAGTGCGGCGGCGTCAATTAGCGTGGGTACGCGGAACTTCTCGCCGCCTTGAACGACACGGTGGCCGATAGCAACAGGCTTGGCACCTTCTGGCAGGGCCTCGATCACTTTGGCAATGGCAGAAGCCATAGAGCCGTCGCTGATCGCTGACTCGGTTTTTACGCCGTCATTCTTGATTTTGATGACAGCTTGCGGGCTGCCCAAGCGCTCTGCGAGACCGTCGAAATTGCTGTCGCCGCTAACCGCGTCAACGAGGGCAAACTTTAAGCTTGAGCTACCTGCGTTTAAAACCAGAATCCAGTTGTTCATAAGACCGCCATGTTGTGTGAGTATTACTCAGAAGAGGTGCCAACTAAAAGCATAGTTGGTAAGTATTGCTTCGCAGGAATAGCCTGTATGTATGAATCGTTAATTGATTCAACCAATGTTTAGGCACCATGCTCTGTGGGGCAATTTTTGCACATGTTAATCCTGTTGATTTACTGCAACAATACGCAGATCCCGTAAGGGCAGTAGATTTTTGGTTCGACCCTATGTTTTTTAAACTTTGTTGATTTAGGCGGTGTTTTGCCCATGGCGTTACAAGAAGTACATCGAGAAAAAGATGAGTGGGGAGAGCTATCGGTGGTGGATGACGGTGCTTATCGTTACCTCTGTTTTGCCGAGGGTGACGAGCAGAGTTGTCAGCTCAAGGCGCAGCCACAGATCTTACAGCATGAATATACCCAGGCGATGTGCCTGGCGCTGTTAATAAGTGTGCCGAAAAATGTTGTGATACTGGGGTTGGGCGGTGGTTGCCTGGTGAGTGCTATTCATCATTGCCTACCTGGGGTGAAAATTAGAGCCGTCGAGCTGCGCCCTCAGGTGGTTGATGTCGCTTATCGTCACTTCCGCTTGCCACGATCGAAGCGGCTGCAAATCATTATCGATGATGCGATCGACTTTATTGCTCGTGACGAGGTGAAGAAGACCGATATTCTGTTTGCCGATCTTTATACCGGCGATGGTGTGGACAACAGACAAACTGAGCAGGCCTTTATTCGGCGTTGTCACAGCTTGTTGAAGTCGGAGGGGGTGTTGGTGTTGAACTGTTGGCGCGAACACCGCTACGAATATGCCATACAGGAGGTGCTGACGGCGCTATTTGTCGAAGTTTGGGTCTGTGTGACTGGCAGTGGCAACTGGGTGATCATTGCCAGCCGTCGGCCGTCGGCGGCGAGTAATAAACAGTTGAAACAGCGTGCTCAGCAGTTGTCACAGCAACTGGGCTTCAACTTGACGGCGATGCTGGCGCGGATGCAGCCGCTTAGTGCCGCGGTGGAGGAGTAGCGGTGGCGAACGCTAAATTTGTAACCGGTAGGCCACTCAAACACATCATCACCATGACGCTGGCCTCGACGGTCGGTTTGCTAATGCTATTTACCTCCGACCTGGTCGATATGTACTTCCTCAGTTTGCTCGATCAGCGCTCACTGGTGGCGGCGATTGGTTTCGCGGGAACACTGCTGTTTTTTACCACCGCAGCCTGCATTGGTCTACAGGTGGGTATGGGGGCGCTGGTGGCGAAGTCGTTGGGTGCCGGTGATCGTCAGCGTGCCGGCGAATATTGTAGTTACGTGTTGCTCTATAGTCTGGTTGTGTCCGTGTTGCTGACGATCCCGATCTTTGTCTTTCTGCCAGAGCTATTGCGCTTTCTCGGTGCTAGTCATGAGACGCTAGATTACGCGGTACGCTATGGCCGGATCTTATTGCCGGCGACGCCTTTGCTGGCGCTGGGGATGGGGGCGGCAGCGGCGCTGCGAGCGCAGGGTGATGCCAAGCGCTCGATGTTAGTGACGGTGCTAGGGGCGCTGGTTAATGTGTTGCTGGACCCACTGTTTATCTTCACTTTTGGCTGGGGGCTGGAGGGCGCGGCGTGGGCCTCGGTGTGCTCGCGAGTGGCGCTGATGTTGTTGGCGCTGTATTGGATTCAATCAGAGCATCGGCTACCTCGAGCGATTACCTTTGCAGGTTTTATCGGCTCGTTAGGCACCGTGACGGCGATTGCTGGGCCGGCGATGTTGACGTCTCTGGCGACGCCGTTGGCGAGTAGCTTTGTGGTGAAGACGATGGCGCAGTACGGTGACGAGGCTGTCGCCGGCTCGGCTATTATCGGTCGTATTGTGCCAGTCGCCTTTGCGGCGATCTTTGCCCTGTCGGGGGCGGTCGGGCCTATCATCGGTCAAAATGCCGGTGCAGCACTCTATTGCCGGGTTAGGCGTACCATCATCGACGCGATGCTGGTTAATCTTGCTTACTGTCTATTTGCTTGGATGCTCTTATTCTTGCTGCGCGATGTGTTGATTGACAGTTTCAGCGCGACCGGCTTAGCGGCAGAGTTGATTGATTTTTACTGTCATTATCTCGTTTTGGGGTTTGTCTTTAGCGGTGTATTGTTTGTTGCTAATGCTGGCTTTAATAATTTGGGGCAGGCTTATATGGCGACGGTGTTTAACTTTGCACGCTCGTTATTAGGTGTCATCCCCTTCGTGTATTGGCTGTCGGCGCTGTATGGCCCAATGGGGGTGTTGATGGGCGAGGCCGCGGGCGTATTGCTTTTCGCCGTGTTGGCATTTTATATGGTGTTGCGACGGGTGAGGCGTCTGGAACTCGGCATCAGCAAACTGTCCGCTGACTGATGGCAGTGGAGTAAGAGGCGTCGATTCGCTAGAATCGCCTCTCAATCGTTTTAGAGCAGGGAGTGAGTCCGTTGACCAAGGCAAGTGAATTAAAGAAGGGGATGGTCGTTGAGATTAACGGCATGCCGCACATTGTAAAGACACTCGACGCTAAGAGTCCGTCTTCGCGAGGGGCTTCAACACTCTATAAGGTGCGCTTCAATAATTTGAAGACAGGGCAGAAGCTCGATGAGTCGTTCAAGGGTGATGACATGCTTAAGGATGCCGACTGCCTGCGCACGCAAGTACAGTACTCCTACTTTGATGGTGAGATGTACACCTTCATGAACCTGGATGATTATAGCCAATATACGTTGTCAACTGATGAGCTTGAGGGGCAGCTAGAGTACCTTGTGGAAGGTCTTGAAGGTATTACCGCGCTGTTGGTTGACGACCAGATTATTGCCATCGATTTGCCCACCGCGGTCGAAATGACGATCGTTGAAACGGCTCCGGGCATCAAGGGAGCGACCGCCACGGGAAGGACGAAACCGGCGACGCTGAGTACGGGGCTGGAGGTGCAGGTACCGGAGTATTTAGAGCCGGGTGAGGCAATCAAAGTAAACACCAGCAACAATAAGTTTATGTCGCGCGCTTAAAGAGGGGGTGGAGACTGTCGGTTTTCTGACACCTGCGTTTATTCCCTTTGATTTGGCTGTGTACCTGCAATGACGTGGGCGCCAGAGTGTGACGGGCGTCACGCTGTTGTCGATCGCTGTCGATGGATTTTACGCTGCCCATCGTTGTGGCTGGAGAACTGACGTTTTTTGTCAACACTACCGTCTAGTTTATTGAGTTGGCACGGTTGCTGCTGTATGAATATTGGTCAGTTTATTTTATTGCTTTGCTGTCGATTGTAAGCGAGCTGCCCGGCTGAGCGAAGCTGGATATAAAAAGATGATCAATAGCTCCAATCCAAGCCCTTGAAACGGTCCTCGTGACCGTTTTTTTCTGTCTTTTTTTTAATGTGAGCACCACGATTAATCGTCGCTTGTGATTCTAGAGCCATACTCTCGAGCTTGATACGTACGATCTCGCTAACTCCGCGCCACTAAAACCCCTGTCTTGGATCAACA
Organism: Sinobacterium caligoides; assembly: GCF_003752585.1. NCBI lineage: Bacteria > Pseudomonadati > Pseudomonadota > Gammaproteobacteria > Cellvibrionales > Spongiibacteraceae > Sinobacterium > Sinobacterium caligoides. The sequence continues at coordinate 114,134 of NZ_RKHR01000007.1, read as the reverse complement.
ATTAAAGCCCGAGGCCGCTTGGTGGTGTCGTTTTGCGATTAATTATCGTATCCTTGCCAGATATTTTGCCATCAAAACGGTCCTGAATTCCTCGCTATGACTATTACCCTGCAAGCTATTGATAAGAGTTGGGGCGCCTCCCATGTGCTCAAGAATGTCTCGCTGAGTTTCGCACCCGGTGAGACGACGGTGTTGCTGGGGCCAAGCGGTGCAGGTAAGAGCTCACTGCTGCGTATTTTGAATCTATTGGACACGCCGGATAACGGTACCTTAGTGGTCGCCGGTGACACCTTTAGTTTTCCTGCGCCGAAGAATAAGGCTTTTATCCAGCAGGCAAGACGATTGCGACAGAAGGTTGGCATGGTGTTCCAGCAGTATCATCTGTGGCCACATATGACGATCATGCAAAACCTGATTGAGGCACCCTGTAAAATATTGGGGTTGAGCAAGGTCGAAGCGACGGCTAAGGCTGAACAGCTATTGGCTCAGCTGAAGATCGGAGAGAAGGCGGCGGTCTTTCCCAGCCAACTGTCGGGTGGCCAGCAGCAGCGTGTGGCGATCGCGCGGGCACTGATGATGGAGCCTGAAGTGTTGTTGTTTGATGAGCCGACCGCGGCGCTCGATCCTGAGATTACCAATGAGGTGGCGCAGATTATTAAACAGCTTGCCGATATGGGGATTACCATGATTGTGGTGACCCACGAGGTGGGCTTTGCTAAAAGAGTGGCGTCGCGTGTCGTCTATATGGAGGCAGGGCGGATTGTTGAAGAGGGGCCTGCAGCTTGTATGCAAGAACCTAAAACCCCAGAATTTGAAAACTATCTAAAACACTAAAGAGGAATACGATGAAGAAATTACTTTGTTTTGCTGCAGCGATGTTGGCCAGCGTACCACTGTTTGCCCTCGACAAGATTACGTTTGCCACCGAGCCGACTTACCCACCGTTCGAGTATCTCGATGAGGCGGGTAACTACCAGGGCTTTGATATGGATCTAGCGCGTGCCGTGTGTGCGGCGGCTGAAGTTAAGTGTGAGTTCAAGAGTAATGATTTTGACAGCTTAATCCCCGGTCTGCGCTACCATAAGTTCGACGCTGTCATTGCCGCCATGGATGTCACCGAAGAGCGTAGCAAGGCCGTCGATTTTAGTAATGTGTATGTGGCAAACTCGGCCGTCTATGTTGCTCGCAGCGGTGATTTAAAAAGCATCCACGACCTGCACGGAAAGCGTGTAGCAGTGCAGAATGGCACGACCCATCTGAACTACTTAGACGATCGTATGAAGGCCGAGAAGATTACTATTGTGCCTTATAAAGGCTATCCCCAGGCTTATCTGGACTTAGGCAATAAGCGTGTCGATGCGGTGTTCTCAGACGCGGTGGTTGCCCATGAGTGGCTGGAAAAGCGCGGTAAAGGCAGCTTTGAGGTCGTTGGTGAGCCTGTGACCGATAGCAAGTACTTCGGTTCGGGCCTCGCCATTGCTGTACGCAAGGGCAATGCCGAGTTACTTGAGGTGATTAACAAAGCCTTGGCGAAGATAAAGGCCGATGGCACTTATCAGAAAATCTACGATAAGCACCTAGCGAACTAAGGCTCTATTAATGTTTGAACTCCCCATCATGAATGCTTTCGCGACTGCAGCGATGATGACGCTCGGTTTGGCGTTAACGGCGTTACTGTTCGGCTTCGTTTTCGCGCTGTTGTTTTGTGCGGGCGAAATGAGTAAGCATCGTTGGTTAAGTGTGCCGGTCAGCATTGCCGTAACGGTGGTGCGTGGGGTTCCTGAGATCTTAGTGGTGATGTTTGTTTATTATGGCAGCACCCAGGCGTTGTTTCTGCTGACCGACGACTACGTTGAGGTCAGCCCGTTTTGGTCCGGCGTCACCGCGCTGGCGCTGCTCTTCGCCGGTTATGCATCGCAGACGTTGCGGGCGGCGATCAATGCCGTGCCAAGCTCGCAGATGGCGGCGTGTCGTGCCCTAGGCATGTCGCCGCTGTACAGTTTCTTTCGCATCGTCTTGCCGCAGGCTTGGCGCTTTGCTCTACCGGGGCTAGGCAATCAGTGGATGGTGTTGCTAAAGGATACCGCGCTGGTCTCTCTCATCGGGGTGACGGAGCTGATGAAGCAGGCGAGCCTGACCTCAGCCACGAGTTATGAGCCATTTACCTACTACGCGTTGTCGGCGATGATCTATTTGCTGATTACGTTGCTCAGTCAGCAGCTAATGAAGTACTTGCGTCATCGTGCCGCACACTATGATCGACAGGCAGAGGCGTAAGTTATGGAGTGGTTGCAAGCGGTGATTGACGGTCTGTACTTGGACACTTTAACGGTTGGCGTGTTAACGACGCTGAAGTTGGCGCTGTTGAGTCTGCTAACCGGGGCGGCGATGGCTGCGGTCTTTACACTGATTCTCGAGTTAAAAGTGTTCCTACTCGAGTGGTTGGTGCGAGGCTTTATTTTGTTCTTTACCGGCACGCCGTTGCTGGTGCAGTTCTTTCTGATCTATTCGGGGCCAGGGCAGTTCGACTGGCTGCGAGAGAGCTGGCTCTGGGAGTATCTCAGTCAACCATTCTTCTGCGCGGTATTGGCGTTGGCGATGAATACAGCGGCCTACTCTGCGCTGTTGTTCAAGGGCGCGCTAGAGGCCGTACCATCGTCGGATTGGTTGGCCTGTAAGGCGCTGGGAATGAATACTCGGCAGACGCTGTCAGTAGTCGTCTCGCGTGCGTTGAGGCAGGTCCTGCCCGCTTACTCGAACGAGGTGATTATGGTGCTAAAAGGGACCTCGCTGGCCAGCACGATTACCATTATGGACTTGATGGGCTATGCGCAGCGTATTAATGCGCAGACCTATGATACGTTAACGGTATTTACTGTTGCCGGCGCCTATTACCTGGTCATCACCGCGCTGTTGACGCTGGGCTTTAGGTTGTTGGAGCGACGCGCGTTACGCTTTCAGTCGGTGAGTTAGTCGTTAATTATTGAGCGTACGATGGCAGTTGTACGAAGATAAAGAAGGCCGAGTACTGGGTAAGCTAGTGCTCGGCCTTTTACGTTAAATAGGCTGTTGTGACGAATGCTGTCATCTGCGCGCTGCAATAATCTCAGGGAGTAGGCTTGAGTACTTGACTGTATTTATATACAGTGAATAAATGAGATTGTTTATTGCAGAAAAACCCAGCCTTGGTCGGGCCATCGCCGCGGTGCTCGCCAAGCCGCATCGCAAGCAAGACGGCTGCATTTATAGTGCTGACGGTGATTGTGTGACCTGGTGTGTGGGCCATTTGTTGGAGCAGGCGGAGCCGCAACACTATGACCCAGCCTTCAAAAAGTGGTCGCTAGAGCACCTGCCCATCGTGCCGGAAAATTGGCAGTTAATGCCGAAGGCAAAGACGAAAAAGCAGCTGGCGGTGATTAAATCATTACTGCGCGAGGCGGATAGTGTCGTACACGCCGGCGACCCGGATCGGGAGGGGCAGTTATTGGTCGACCAGGTACTGGCCTATCTCGGCGTTAAAGGTGAGCGAGCAGCGTCGGTGCAGCGGCTGTTGATCAGTGATCTAAACCCGCCTGCGGTGCGCCAGGCATTGACTCAGTTACGCAGCAACCGAGAGTTTATCCCGTTATCGACCTCAGCGCTGGCTCGCTCGAGGGCGGATTGGCTCTATGGTATCAACATGACCAGGGCCTATACCTTGCAGGGGCGCAAGGTGGGCTATGATGGCGTGTTGTCAGTAGGTCGAGTGCAGACGCCGGTACTCGGCTTGGTGGTCAAGCGTGATGCAGAGATCGAACATTTCGTCAGCCACCCCTTCTATCAGGTGGAAGCGTTGCTGGAGCCTATAGGAGTAGCTGACGAGGATGCGGGGAAGAGGTTTAGTGCCAGCTGGCAGCCGAGCGAGGCCTGCCGTCCCTATCAGGATGAGCAGGGGCGGGTAATTAGTAAGCCGCTAGCGGAGAATGTGTGCTCGCGTATCGAGGGTCAGCAAGGGGTGGTAAAGGCCGTTGATAAGCGTCTTAAGAAGTACAATGCGCCGTTACCGTTTAACTTATCGGCACTACAGATTGAGGCGAGTAAACGCTTTGCGATGACGGCGCAGCAAGTGTTGGAGCACTGCCAGCAGCTCTATGAGCGCTACCAGTTAATTACTTATCCACGCTCGGATAGCCGTCATCTGCCTGTTGCTCAACACGCTATGGCGCCGCGAGTGTGTGCGTCGCTGGCGGAGAATATAAGCGAGTTAGCGCAGGAGTTGACTGCGGTCGACTACAGTCGACGCAGCCGTGCCTGGAACGATAGCAAGGTGGACGCCCATCACGCGATCATTCCGACGGAGAAACGTATGGCCGTGGCGTCGCTGTCGGAGCCGTTACAGCAACTCTACTTACTGATTAGTCGCTTCTACTTGGCGCAGTTCTACCCGCCCTATCAATATAATGAGACGGCGGTCCGGGTCGAGATTGCCGGCGGTATGTTTGTGGCAAAGGCCAAGCAGCTCGTCGATGTGGGCTTTAAGCGTGTCCTTCCTGACCGCCGCCAGCAGCAGGATAGTTTCTTGCCGCCGCTGGTCGTCGGCCAATCCTGCCTCTGCCGCACTGCAAAGCTGCTGGAAAAGCAGACGGAGCCGCCTAAGCCATATGACGATGCCACGCTGTTGGCGGCGATGACCGGCATTGCACGCCATGTCAGCAGCGCAGAGGTGAGGAAAATATTGAAGGACACCGATGGTCTGGGTACCGAGGCGACGCGAGCCGGTATTATCGAACTGTTGTTTAGGCGTAAATTTCTGCGCCGTGCGGCCAAGACGATCACCGCTACAGCGGCAGGTAGGGGGTTGGTCGCGAGTTTGCCTGAAAGCGCCACGACGGCGGATATGACGGCACAGTGGGAGGCGTCATTAAATGCGATTAGTGAGCGGCAGATACGGTATGGCTGTTTCATGCAGCCACTGCAGCAGTCACTCTATCCATTAATTGCCGAGGCTCAAGCGGTGCTGCCGGAGGCATTAAAAGGCTTGCCGGTAGAGAAGGGAGGAGGGGGGAAAAAGCGTCGTCGCTCAACAGGCGGTGGCAGGGGCAGCACTGCTGCAAAAGCACGTGCTGGTCGTCGCTAGATATTACCGTGCGAAGTGATAGTTGTTATCTTTTTTGGCGCAGTGGTTCGAGCACGCCTTCGACCCCCTCGGTTTTGATCTCTAGGGTTAACGCAAGCAGTGTGCCGAGTTCACCCTGTGGAAAACCCTGGCGACTGAACCACAGCAGGTAGGGTTCTGGAAGGTCGAGCAGTGTGCGCCCCTGGTACTTTCCGAAAGGCATCGTCTTATTGGCAATCTTTACGAGGTGTTGTTTCTCAATCATAGTGCTTGCTGGTGTAGGCTAAAAGGCCAGTGTAATCGAGATAGGCTTTTATCGATACAGCCTAGTTAGGCGAGGTCGGCCATGTTAACTTATCGTCGTGTTCTTTATAAACTTGCATTATAAGGCGTGTGGGGATAATAATTGTTTGGCTGGTTTGAAGCTCGTCGTAAGAAAGAGCTTAAAGGCGGTAAGATATTACTATTTTTTTTAAAGGTGGTTGCCTAATCTGACTCCTGTCACAGAGTAGGCTAACTAGATGAGAGGTACGTATGCACGACACTGCGGGCCGTAGAAAAGATAGGTTGATGAGCGAGAGCCTTCAGCAAGAGTTAAACTACTCGCTGTTGTATGTCCATAACACCCTGGAGAAGCTCAGTGAGCTGTACAGCGGTACCTTATTGTCACAGTTGCATGAGGAATACAGTGAGGCGATTGCTGTCTTAAACCGTGTCTCCGAGCAATCGCTGCAGGATGAAGATGTCGAGCGCTTTGGCTTTATTCGCCTAGTGTTAGCTGCCGTCGCAGAATACTCTTTGAACCCGGTACAGGCACCCGCCATCAACCGACTGTTGATAAGTCAGTTAAACTGCTTGATCGATATTGAGCGGCGCCATAGGACGAGTGCCGTGGCGGGTTAGTGGTATTAGGCCGAAAAATCGATCACCATGCTGTTAAAACACCCCGCTGATGTCTAGTGTATTAAAGGTTGTTGGGCGCTTACTTGCAAAGTGCAGGCAGTCGTTGCACGATGAGCTGTCGATGGCCCGGCCATCTCCTACAAAGGCGAGAGTTTAGTGAGTGATCAGTTTAAGTTATTAAGTGAGAGACGGTTCCTGCCATTATTCGTTACCCAGTTTCTTGGCGCCTTTAATGATAACGTCTTTAAAAATGCCCTCATTGTACTTTTACTGTTCGGTACTGCGAGCAACGCCGAGCAGGGCAGCCTATTAGTTAACTTGGCTGCCGGGTTATTTATTCTGCCTTTTTTCTTATTTTCGGCGCTTGCTGGTCAGCTTGCGGATAAGTACGACAAGGCAACGTTAACCCGGGGTGTTAAGGCCGCGGAATTAATGATCATGGCTTTAGCCTGTTTTGCTTTGTATAGCGGCCAAGTCTGGTTGATGCTATTTATTCTCTTTTTGATGGGGACTCAGTCGGCTTTTTTTGGCCCTATTAAATACTCAATATTACCGCAGATGCTCACCGAGGATGAGTTGGTAGCGGGTAATGCACAGATAGAAATGGGCACCTTTGTCGCGATTCTGCTGGGTACTATCTGCGGCAGTATGTTGGCAGGGCACTCGCAGGCCATGCTGTGGTTGTCTATTGTGCTTATCGCTGTTGCAGCAGCCGGTTTGTTGGCGAGCTTTTATATGCCGAGCGCTCCCTCTATATCGAGAGACCTTAAGGTTAAGCTAAACCCCTTCACGGAGACCACGAAGCTATTAAAGACGGCGGCCGAGAATCATCCGGTATTTTTATCATTATTGGCTATTTCCTGGTTTTGGCTGTTGGGGGCGGCTTATCTTACTCAGTTGCCAGCGCTAACCAAGGACAGTCTTGGTGGTAATAATAATGTGGTAACGCTATTGCTGTGTGCCTTTACCATTGGTGTTGGCGTTGGGTCGCTGCTGTGTGAACGGTTGTCGAAAGGCATGATTGAAATTGGTATCGTACCTTTGGGTTCGATCGGTCTTAGTTTGTTCGGTATCGACCTTTATTTTGCCATTAATAATTTTCAGCCATTGGCAGTGGCCGGTGAGTTTATTGGTGCGGGGGGGTTTCTCTCCAGCCACCATGCCATTAGGATACTGGTCGATATTGCCATGCTGGGCATATTTGGCGGCTTTTATACCGTGCCGCTTTACGCGTTTATCCAGGCAAACTCCGCGCCGAAACAGAGAGCGCGAATCATTGCTGCGAACAATATTTTAAACTCGCTGTTTATGGTAGTGAGCTCACTGCTCGCCATTCTTGTCTTAAGTAAGCTGCATTATAGTATTGCAGAGTTCTTCCTGTTCCTATCGGTGGTGAATATCGCCGTTAGTCTCTACATCTATTCGACGGTGCCAGCGTTTACGGTACGCTTTTTGATTTGGATGTTGACCCATACGATGTACCGCGTGACGCACCGGGGGTTAGATAATATCCCTAAGCAGGGCGCGGCGATTATCGCGGCGAATCATGTCAGCTATGTTGATGCGTTGTTGATGGGGGGGGCGATCCGTCGGCCGATACGTTTTATCATGCTTAAAAGCATCTATGATATTCCTGTCTTGCATTATATTTTTAAGGTGGGAAGGACGGTGCCAATTGTCTCCAGTCATGTCGATAGCGAGGTGTATGACCGTGCTATGCGTGATATTAAGGAAGGGCTTGAGGCTGGTGACTTGTTCTGTATTTTCCCCGAAGGTAAGTTGACGACGACGGGGGAAATGAATGAGTTTAAGGCGGGGATAGAGAGGATTATCGCCGAGACACCAGTACCCGTTGTGCCAGTGGCGCTAGCCGGGTTATGGGGGAGTTTTTTCAGTCACCGTGGCGGCCCGGCGTTGTCGAAGCTGCCGAGACGTTTTTACTCGAAAGTGGAAATCGTCGCGGAGACGCCGATGGCGGCTGAGGGTTTTAGTGTGCAGGAGCTGCAGTACAGTATTGCAGAGATGTTGCAACAGAGCGAAAGCCGCAACAAGTCCAAGCACGACTCAGAGGAGGCGAACTAGTTTATTTTTCGTCGCTCATTTTGTTGTAGGGCCAATAGAAGTGGCCAATGCGCATCACGGTGGTAGAGGCGGTCAAAATAAAGATGGCGATGGAGAGTATAATGAGTTGCGTACTGTCCATCTCCTTCATGCCGAGAATAATATAGCGAGCGATGGCGATAACCGCGATGTAGATTGGATAGCGTACCGGTAGTTTCCCGTGGCTGGCGTATTGGTGCACCATGGCTAATATTTCGAGATAGATAAACAGCAATAGGATGTCGCTCAGCGCAACATAGCCAACCTGATAGATAAGGTGGAACTCTTCTGCGATAGCGGCAATGGTGGCGAGAGTGATACTGATCAGCAGCACCGCCTCTATCCAACCGATGACTTTATTGAGGGGTTTGCGAATGCTGAGAGGAAGATTGCTTTCGTCCATGACTACTCCTGCGACGGTCTTTAAGGAAGAGGGGCGCTACCTTAGCACAGCTGTGATGATGGATGAACCGTACTGTTTGCGAGCCTTTTACTACAGACTGATCGTTCTGACAATGTTGTGGCGCTGATGATGTGTATCGCCGAACCATTGCAGTCTCTGCTGGTGACTTGTGGGCGGCCGATAGTAAGCTAATATTAGCTACCTGCGGTTTTAGTTTTGTTGTTGTTAAGGTGTTCCCTATCACCACACTCACCGGTGTATGCGGGTAGTGAGGCATTAAGTTGATTCGAAAATTCACCTTTAACAGGCTGTTGTTAGCAGATAAAACATTACGCATGTAGTAAGCTTTAAATTTGCTACGTGCTGTGTAACACTTTGCTTATTTATAAATATAACAAGTTGATTTTTGGAGGCAATATGCTCGACAATTTCTTTAACGGTAAGCGCCCTGCGGGCGTGGCTGACACCATCGATATCACCCAGTACGACTCCATTGTCGAAGTGTTAGATAAGGCCTGCAAAGATAATGCTGAGCGGCCCGCCTTCACCAACCTTGGTTACACATTAAGCTTTGCAGATCTAGATCGCTTAAGCGCAGATTTTGCTGCTTACCTAGAGCACGAGACCGACCTACAGCCGGGTGATCGTGTCGCCGTACAGATGCCAAACTTACTGCAATTTCCTGTTGCTGTCTTTGGTGCAATGCGCGCTGGGATGGTGGTGGTAAATACTAATCCGCTTTACACCACGCGCGAGATGAAACACCAATTTAACGACTCTGGTGCCAAGGCGCTTATCGTCGTTGATATGTTTGGTCATATGGTTGAAGAAATCTTAGCGGAGACGCCGCTCGAGCATGTCATCGTTACTAGCATCGGCGATATGGTGCCAGGTCTTAAAGGGCATGTTATTACCGGCCTGATGAAGTACGTGAAGAAGATGGTGCCGCCCTATAACCTGCCGAAGGCGGTGAAGTGGCGTCAGGCACTGTCGTCGGCAGCTGGTAAGGGCTATACACCGCGGCCAGCGACTCGGGAAGACCTCGCCATTTTGCAATATACTGGTGGCACGACGGGCGTCGCTAAAGGGGCGATGTTAACGAATAAAAATATTCTGGCGAATATGCTTCAGGTTAAGGCTGCGCTACACCAGAAGAATGACAAGGGCCAGCCGATTTTTGGTCGCGGCACTGAGACCGTCGTTGCGCCATTACCGCTCTATCATATTTACTCTTTTACCGTGCACTGCATGTGTATGCTGGAAATGGGTAATCACAGCATTTTAATTACCAATCCGCGCGATCCGAAGATGTTTATTAAGATGATTAAAGATCGCGCTATCACTGGTTTTATTGGTCTAAATACCTTATTCGTCTCATTGATGGATCACCCAGACTTCAAGCTGATCGATTTCTCCAAGTTATCGATGACGCTATCGGGTGGTACGGCGCTGGTGAAAGACACCAGTTTACGCTGGAGAGAGGCGACAGGAATTACCATCTCGGAGGCCTATGGTTTGACAGAGTGCTCCCCGGCTGTGTGTGTTAACCCACTCGGAGAGCAAGCTCAGATTGGTACTATCGGGCTGCCGCTACCGGGTACTGATCTCAAGTGTATCGATGCCGATGGAAGTGAAGTTGCACTTGGTGAGCGTGGTGAGCTCTGTGTTCGCGGCGATCAGGTGATGAAAGGCTATTGGCAGCGCCCAGACGCGACAGCAGAGGTATTGAGTGAGGACGGCTGGCTGCGTACCGGCGATGTGGCGGTGATTGCTGAAGATGGCTTCGTCAAGATAGTCGATCGGATTAAAGATTTGATTCTGGTTTCTGGTTTTAATGTCTACCCGAATGAGATCGAAGACGTCGTTTCTAGTCACCCTGACGTGGTTAACTGCGCGGTGATTGGTGTTGCCGATGAAAAGTCGGGAGAGGCGCCGAAGCTATTTGTTGTCACGCACAATACAGCGCTGAAAAAAGAACAGTTAATGGATTATTGTAGAGAGCATCTTACCGGCTATAAGCTGCCGCGATACATTGAGTTTCGTGATGAGCTGCCAATGACACCGGTCGGAAAGATCCTGCGACGGGAGTTGCGCGACAGTGACGCTGCGTAGTTATTGCTGACGTAGAAAAGCCCGCGGCAAAAGCATTTGTTGCGGGCTTTTTTTTTGCTATTTTTTAATGTTGTATCTGCTGCTCGCTTTCAATTTCTGCCAAGTGTTGCTGGTAGGCGTATTTAACGGCTTTAGATTCAGTAACCCCCTGGCTAATCAGCTCATTAATTAATGTAATGCGTTGCTGTTGTACAGCTTGCGGGGGGATCTTGGCCAGTACGTTGGCCAGTATTTCCTGATCGATAAAATGTTTCGACATAACACTATTCCGGCTTGGGTTAGCAGACTTTATTTAGAATTATTAAGCTGGATGTTAGAGCGTTGCCGTTGAGCTATCGATGCGTTGCGTCAATCTTGCGTGCAAGTGAATGGATTGTAACGGTGCTGCTGTTGAATGTTCTCGAAACTGCGAACTGGGACAAGTTCTAGGATGGGCGAGAAGCTTGGCTTGGTTGCCTTGGCTGTTCTCGCCGTTGGGCGCTAGCGTTGCTGAGCGAGGTAGCGATCCAGTGCATTGGCGAAAGTTTGTTTGTCTTTGGCGCTCATCGCGCTGGGACCGCCTCCGACTTCGCCACTTGAGCGCATTGTCTCCATGAAGTCACGCATATTGAGTTTTTGGCGGATATTTTGCGCGGTATAAGCCTCTCCTCGGCTGGTGATAACAAGCGCACCCTTTTCGATCAGTTCGGCGGCGAGGGGGATGTCAGAGGTAATGACCAGGTCGCCGGCTTGTGCTTGCTGAACAATATAGTCGTCGGCGACATCGAAGCCAGATTGTACTTGTACCATTTTAATCAGAGGTGACTTGGCAACGTGTATTGAGTGATTAGCGACGAGTGTCAATGCTGTTTTGGAGCGGATGGCGGCCCGAAACAGAGTCTCCTTAATCGCGTTAGGGCAGGCGTCGGCATCGACCCAAATGGACATAATATTGTACCTTTCGATGAATAGAGTGGGTACTCTATAGGTATAGCAGTGTCGCGGACAAGGGAAATTGTCATGACAAAAAGGTATGATGACTAGAGATGGAACAGATAATAACAGCAGGGTTTTCGATGTTGATTAGGGCAGATGAGTGTAGACGGTTCATTATCGCGTTTTTAGTATTGAGTTTAACCGCCTGTGGCGGTGGCGGTGGCGGTGGCGGCGGTGGTGCTGCCGATGACTCAGGGCCTGATGGCGAAGAGGAAGCTCCGACGGTTGTAGAGGCCCCTTTCGGAATCAGTGGCACGATTACCATCCCCCATAACGCGCAAATAGATGGTGATACGATGGGGGCACAAGGATTGTTGCAATCAGCCACCAATAACCTGCTGCAGAGCGCTCAGCCGATTGCTAACCCGGTGATGTTGTCAGGCTATGTTAGCCGTCAGTCTGGAAGCTATAAATTGGATGCCGCACGTGGCTACGCCCGTGATGAGGTCGACTACTTTGTCGTCGAGCTGTTAGCGGGGCAGTCTGTCCGGCTGCAGCTCTACCCGGCAGATGAGGGGCGAGATAACCTAGCAGACTCGCAACAATTTGCTGCCTTGACACTCTATGACTATCAGTCGATGGCAGCAGTCAATCAGCTTGACGATTTGAACACCGAAGTGGCAAGTAGCGGGCGTTATTACATCGAGGTGGCTTCCCGCGGCGCTCCGGCGCTCTACACTCTGTCAATATCTCAGCAGATTAGTACGCTTAGTGACCCTGGTATCGACAGCGAGGCGGAGTTTGCTGACGGCGAAGTGCTGGTGAAATTTAAAGTACAAATGCCCGCGCTGCGATCAGCGTTTAATGATACACAGGCAGTGTCGAGCGAAGTTGTTCCCGATTTGACTGGCGCAGAGGTAGTGGCAGGTAATAACTCAACAGGCTGGCGGCTGCAGATAGCGGATGCAACGGCCTCGGCTTTTAGCGTGAAGGACGATCAGCGCAGTGGCCTGCGACTGCAAAAAGGCATACGTCAACGCACGCTAGAATATATTGCCGAGTTGCGTCAGCGCGATGATGTCGCCTGGGCGGAGCCAAATTATCTACGTAGGGCCTACCTCGAGCCTGCCGATGAACTCTATCCTCTACAGTGGCACTACCCGCTGATCAACCTAGCGTCGGCCTGGGATAGTAGTACGGGGAGTGGTGTCTCGGTGGCGGTGATTGATACCGGTATCGTGACAACTCACAGCGAGTTTGCCGGGCAGTTATTACCCGGCTATGACTTTGTCTCAACGGAGAGTTCTGCTCGCGATGGTGACGAAGCAGATGGCACCGAGATCGATGACGATCCTTCTGACACGGGGGCTACCTCACACGGTACGCATGTAGCCGGAACCGTGGCGGCAGCGAATGATAACAGAGGTGTCGTTGGCGTCGCCTTCGACGCAGAGATTATGCCTATCAGAGTGCTAGGTAGCGATGGCCAAGGTCTCGACTCCGATATTATTGAGGGGATACGCTTTGCGGCGGGTCTTGATAATGCCTCTGGTCAACGGCCAGAGCGGCGTGCCGATATTATCAATTTGTCGCTTGGTGGGCCCTCTTCCAGTGCGGCATTAAAGGCGGCTATTGACGAGGCGGAAGCGGCGGGCGTACTGGTGATTGCGGCAGCAGGCAACGAGGCCACCAGTCGTGCCTCATACCCTGCGGCTTATGATACGGTGGTGTCGGTGAGTGCGGTCGATCAGAGTAAGCAACTGGCCCCCTATTCGAATTACGGTGCCATTGATGTCGCGGCGCCTGGCGGCAATATCGTGCAGGATTTGAACTCAGACGGTAATCCAGACGGGGTGCTGAGTAGCAGTAATAGCGATGACGGCTCCGGTGCGGCGTATGCCTGGTATCAGGGCACATCGATGGCCGCCCCACATGTGAGTGGTGTTGCAGCGTTGATGATATCAGTGAAAAAGTTGGCTGGAGAAATACTTACCCCTAGCGAGTTTCGTGATTATTTACGCGCAGGTGAGCTAACGGAAAATATTGGTAGCAAAAGTTTCTACGGTGCCGGCTTGATCGATGCGGCGAGGGCGTTACAGGCACTCGACGGCGATATATCCCCCTATGTGGCAATTTCTCCTGCGGCAATAAGTATTACGGGCTTGAGTAGTGAGACCAGTTTTACCGTGCTAAGTGGTGGCGCTTTGCCTGTATCGGTACGCAGCTTGCAATCGAACGTACCATGGTTGACGGTCATTGCCGAAGACGTCGATGAACGTGGATTGGGACGCTATAGCCTCCGCGCTGAAAGAGAAGGATTTTCCACTGGCGAGGTGCGAGCGGCGCTATTATCGGTGACGGCGCAGGTCGATGGGGGAGGGAGTGCAGACTTGCAGCAACAGGTGAATGTTTTAGTGAAGCAGCCTGACCCTAGAGAGTTGTCGAGTGTTGGTGCACTCTTCGTTGGTCTAATTCGACGAGAGGTGCAAGATGCAGCCGAGGCACAGCAGGCGGAATCCATTGAGCTCTACAAAATTGTCGAGGCGCAGCGTGTGGAGGGCGAGTATCGCTATCAATTTAACGATGTTGAGAGCGGTGAGTATTTCATCTTTGCCAGTACTAATATGGATCAAGACAGTCGTTTGAGTGATTACGGGGAGGCGGAAGGAGAGTATCCCGTGCTAGGGGCCAAGCAGCGCATTCTCATCGGCCCGGTGGAGGCGACGGGGCAGCAGATCGATGGCATTGATTTTACAGTCAGTAATTTAACCACGTTGACTTCGCCGTCTGCTACGTCGGCGACGTTCAAGCAGACGAAGCGCATCCCTCCGGAGATGATGACGCAATCACTTCGGCAGGCCCTGTAGTGAAGACGACGCGAAAAGCTTTTTCGTTAGCGGATTTGCTGCAAGAGTGTCGAGTCGAGGCAGGTTGCTATACATTACACGGTAAGCCTCTGGGGTTGCGGCTACACATCCCGGAGGCGCTCTTTGGGCGCTGGCCATACTGCGCCGATGCCTATGACTTTCTGCAATATTTACGCGATGATATTGCTCAGTATGGCGTCATAGAGTTTCCACGCTTGCCGCTTAATAAATTAAATTACACCATTGCTATGCGGGCGCCGCAACAGCATGAGTATAGTGCCAACCCATTTCTGACGGATCGTTGTCAGCAGCCGCACCAGGATACCCCGCCTTACCCAACAGCTTTCTGGCTGCCAGCAGAGCGCCGCTACTTCGCCACCTGGTTAATTTCACAGCAGGGACTTCAGCATTATCAGTGCGCACAACAACAATGCTCTGCTGCTAGTGTAGAGGATTTGCATAGACAGTTGTTAGCTACTTCGCTTGCGCAGGGCTGGGGGCTGCTGGTGAATTACCAGCCGGGCTTAACGTTGATCGATAATAGTGACGCAGCTAACCTCTATCATGCAAGGACCTGCCGTTTCGAAACGCAGCGGTTAACACCCAACTTTGTCGAAGACACGCCAATGTACGCTTTTAACGAGGTAGGTTTGTTACGTTATATCGATCAGATGGATGAGCGACGTGGTGCTGAGGCGAGAGATGTCGATCATGTCTTACGGGTTGCGGCACGGATGGCAGGTGACGGATAGTGGTCAAGTGTTAGTTTGGGACTGCTGAACAGGTTGTTGCTGCCCGGATCTGGCGCCAAACCAACAAAACAGATGATGGCTAATACTGCGTATATAACCGCACCAAAGCGCGCGCGTGTTAGTGTCTTGTATTGGTTGAGACTAGGCTCAATCGAGCCAATAACGCCGGCACTGGCCGCGGCGACAAATAAAAAACCTAAGTAATACCACATGTAAAACCTCCTGTATTGTCTTGGTCATCCATGACGAAAAATGTGTTGAGTTAAGTTGTGGTCTATTCTCTCAGGGTTAATACCATAGCATAAAACAAGCTATTCTAAGCGCTCTAATTACCGCTCAGTGTGAGTTATATGGGACGAAGTTTGTTGTGATAATCGTACTTCGGCTGAATGCGCTACCTATCACAATGAAAATAATACTGCCTACTATTGCTAATAGCCGCTTGCGATAAAAGCGCGTTTTTAATGACGATTCTACTTTTATTACTAAGCTTATCGCTACTTTTTAAACGTGTCAGAAAGTATTTGTAGATGCTCTATGACGCTGTATTATTTTTGATGGTTGAGGTACGGTATCCCCTTACTTGTCGTAGGGGGAAGCTTGATCATACTTCCAAGCGGCGAGGCTTAATCATTCGAATGAATAATAATAATTAAATAGGGGTGTGTCTTGGTCGGGAGAAAACCGTGGTTAGCTAGCCTGGGGCGTAGAGTCATTGCTTTTTCAATTGATTTACTGCTCCTCTGCATATTTGGCTTTTTTTTGAGCTTAGCCTATGAGGCGAGCTTTGTGCAGCTGGGTGCGCGCGGAGTGCTGATCGGTATGGTAGCGGCTTTACTTTATTTCGGTATCCTGAATAGTCGGGTAAGTGATGGCCAAACCCTCGGTAAAAAGCTAACAAGAATAAAAGTTGTCGATCGCAATGGTAAGAGTATCGACTTGTTGAGGTCTTTTGTTCGCTATTGTATTTTTGCCATTCCGCTGTCACTGCTTGGGGTCGATATCCTTAGCGAGCAGTTGATGCGTTATATCCACTACCCTCTAACCGTTATAGTCATTGGTAGCGTTGTCGCAACAGTCTATTTATTACTTTTTAATTATATCACAAAGCAGTCATTGCATGATCTTGTGGTACGCACGTTGGTGGTGAATAGCGCGGCACCCTGTGAGTCGGTGAGGCCTATGTGGCGAGCACATTTAAGCGTGACAGTGTTGATTTTTATGATGGCCACAGTCATGCCACGCTTTATTGACTTACCGATGAGCCAAGATCATTCGATAGGTCTTGCCGAAACAGAGCGCTTGTTGCGGGAGGAGCACTCGGTCATATCGGCAAAAGTGACTCAGGGAGAGTCAACACTGTATCGTTCGGTGCGACCGGTCGATGCGTTAAAGCGTGTAGAGGTGAGCGCAATGCTCGCAGAGAATATTATCAGTGATACCGAACTTGCGCGAAAACTAGCGATGAGCACGTTGAAAGCGTACCAGAAGGCAAAGGATAGCGATGAGATTGTTGTCAGGCTCAATTATGGCTTTGCTATTGGTATCTGGTCGCGCTGGTCAAGGAAGAGTTATCGTTTTCAAACAGCAGATTTATCAGCAAATGGGCTAGATACCGTGCAAGCTGGCGATCAGTCGTAGGTTGTTATTTCTTGGCCATTCTTTTCAATACTTTTAATATGATGAGTGGGTTGGTTTCGTGGGTGAGTTGTTCGGCTGCTGTTATATTGCCGGCAATGTTGTCTGTTCTATTAGCGATTATATTGTAGAAGTCACTTTTGTCGCGCTCAAGTTGTTCCTCTAGGGTAGAAAAAGCGTCGATAGCATTGTTCAACTCATCGATGATAGTGACTAGTTCGCTGCTATTTTCCTTATCTATTTCGGCGTTGAGCTGGGTGAGTAGGCGCAGCATGACATTAGAGTGGCGGCAGCATAATAGAATTGTAACGGTCGTTTTCTTTACCTGCTTAGGCTCGCCAATATATTTTAGCCAGTGATCGAATAGATGGGTATCGTTGATGACGCACTGCTGCAGCAAGTTGTTGACATGTGATGGCTGGACGTTAGGTGTTGCAAGATAATCGGCCAGTGCCACTAAGTAGTGCTTGTAGCTATTTGTTGTCTGTATAAACTGCCCAGGAAAGGCTTTCTTTTGCCAACCGGGGGCCATTAACAGAACAAGCAGTACCGGCAAGGCGACACCGAGTAGCGTGTTTTCGAGCCGAGGGAGAAGAATTAGGTCGGCCTGGCCATTGAGGGCGAAGCCTGAAAATACAAATAACGTAACAGCGAAGACGCCGACACTGTAGACACGTGCTGTGGTATGAAAAAATAACACCGCAGCGGCGCAATACACTAACGATAATACGCTGTTTGGTAGGTTTAGATAAAGTAAAAAACTGACGACGATGAGGCCAGACACTGTGCCAGCGACACGGTTTCGCAGTCTGTCCCAAGTCATCGATAGGTTGGGTCTTAACACGAACAAGCTAGTCATCAGCGTCCAAAAACCAAATTCAAGATTAAGAAAGCGTACAAGAAATAAGCCGATGCTCAAACAGAGACAGCCGCGTAAGGCGTGGCGGAAGTGGGGTGAGTTATAGTTTAGGTTGCAGAGAAATAGTCTAACGTTGGTATTAATATTAGCGGGGAGCTTTCGCAAGCTAAGTTTAGGCTTTGCTATCGGGTATTCGAGCTCGTGGGTGGCGCCTAACTTCATCAGGGCGCAGTATATCTTTTCGAGCTTATTGATGAAGGCCAGCGCCTGAGAGGTCTCTAGTGGGTATTGGTTTTTGGTGCTGACGGCTCTAAGTGCGCCGAAGTTAATGTCCGGTAGCGGCAGGCTATTAATATTCTCAATCCTAACATTGTGCAAATAGTTCACTATGGCATCGGTGCTAGTGACAATGCTATTAATCCAGGCAGTGTTATCTTGGCCGAATTGCTCGGCTGGATTGAAGTGCATCAGACGTGTTTGTTCGGCAATGTAGCTCGCCTGTTGAACGAAGGAGTGAATAAGGCTTAGCTTGTCGTTGCCTTCTCTATCGGCGATTTGTTGATGGATACGCCCTTCTACGTGCTCGAGCTTCTCTGCAAGGGTGGATCGTAATCGAGCCGAGGTAATAAAATCATCGTTTAAATTGCTCTGTTTACGCGTTAATGGTTTGTTGTGGGACAGCAGTTTTTCACCGAGGGTTTGGTATAGGTCGTGGATAAGGTCGGCGTCTTCCCGGTGCGGAAGCGCCTTTTGCAGCAGCCACTGCCAGATCGCGTACCAGATAGCGCCTGTGGTGAGTAATGCGGGTGTTAGCCATATTGGTTGGCCATCAGTGTGCATTATCATCGTGTACGTTATCAGTACCGTAGTGGCGAAGCCGATAGCGGCATAGCGTGGGCTAAAAATAGAGAGCATTAATAATAGGAAGCTCGCCACCGCGAGATAGCCTCCAAAAAGCATGGTGTGAGGAAATAGCCAATCGACGCCAAGGCTGACAGGAAAAAATAACAGTACAGTTAACAGGAAGTCATATTGGCGATGACGTAGCGACTTGCCGCTATCGGCTAAGCAAGCGGCTATCGTGCCCAGTGATAGGGAGATACCTGCGGTTATTTGCCCGAGCAGAAAGAGGGGGATTGAACAGCTGATAAAGCTCCAAGCGGCAGTACTCTCTCGAATGCTGCTGAAGTAGCGCCATGAAAGTATTTGCAGGAATCGAGGCCGTAGCAGGGACATAAGTCTTCATCGTCGTGAGTCACGTTGTGCTCAATGTTAACATTTTTACCCGTTTGCAGATAGCATTCGGCTGAACTCCCCCCAGCGCGGCAGCTGAGGGGAGTTAGATGGTACGGTGTTAGCTAAACAGTGAGCACCGTTTAAATGGCATAGCGGACACGGAGCCAGTATTGACGACCTGGCTCGTTGACCCGTATTGCCGTGGGATCAAAGGGATCCACTGAGGCGGTATTAACATGATAGGCGTAGTTTTTGTCGAATAGGTTCTCCACGCCGGCCTCAACAGTCAGCTGCTTTTTGGCCTGCCAGTGACTGTACAGATTCATCACGGCAAAGCCAGGGCTCTCGGCATCGACATCGACGTCACTGTTGTACTTGTCCTGGCGGTCGGCAACAATCAGTTCGGAGCCTACGCCCCACTTATCGCGACGATAGTCCAGCTTGAACCTGCCGGTGAGTGGTGCGATGTTCGCAAGTGGTCCGTTATCACTCTCGCCTCGGGTGTAAGAGACGGCAATATTTGCACTAAGGTTGTCGCTAAGCTCACTGCCATACTCCAGCTCGACGCCCTTTAATGTCGCATCAACATTGCGATACAAAGTATTCTCAGCGACATTGTAGCGCTCGATATAATCATCGACATTGTCCCAGAAGACGGTCGCAGACCAGTTGCGTTCGCTATCGTCTGACATCAGCGTGAGATCGATTTGCTGATGCACCTCTGAGTCGATGTTGGGGTTGCCTACCCAGTGCGATGGATTCATCCCCATCGACTGCTTGGCGATAAAGGCTTCGTTGGTGTCGGGGTTACGTATCGAGCGGCTGACATTGACTGAGAACAGCTTGTCATCGTCGAGGCTGCGATCCCAGCCGAGGACAAAGCCAACATCATTGTTTTCTACTTTATTCGTGCTGGTACCGTAGAATTGTTGATAAAGCTTTTGCGGTGTTGCGCTGCCCATCATGCCCACTGTTTCGTTAGCTTTTGTTGCCTCCATGGTGAACTGATCGTAGCGTAGACCGGCGCGCAGCAGGTCGTCTTCGCTGTATTGATAGTCCCACTCTGCAAAAACACCGAGTTGACGCTGCTCGACATCGGGCCATAGATAGGCGCCGATCATATCGTAACTCCCGTCTTTACCCATATCCATGAACATGCGTGCGCTGCGGTCGTTGGCTAGGTAGTCCATGCCAAGCTTGATCTCACTGTTTTCTGTTTCGATATTGCCGAGCAGTTTTCCGCCATAGGTCTCAGAGGATGTTGGTGCAGCCATGCCAGAGCCCATCATTGGGTTACGGTCTCGCAGCGTGTAGTTGTCCATCAGGTGATCGACATCGGTTCTATAAAGCGTCGCTTCTAAGCTGTCGAGAAACAAGATCTCACCGCTGTGTTTCCAGCGTAGGCGCATGGTCTCTGAGTCGGCGTATGGGGTGTCCATGCCGTTGCCGGCGAAATACATATCACGCTCTTTGGCTTTTTCAAAGGAGGCTTCTATATAATCTTGCTCGCCGATATCGGCGCCGGCGATAATGCCAGCATTGTCAGAATCGAAGGCGGATGAGACAGTGTTGCCATCGGCGTCGTCATAATTGCCAGCAGTTTTGTGCTCACCGAAAACGCGAACAAAGGCGTCGTCGTTACCCATCGCCAGGTTGGCTGACAGGCTTTTGGTATCGGAGTTTGAGGTATAGCCGGCGACGACCGAGCCTAATAAACTTTTTTCTGAAAAGTCAGGTCGTTGGTGCTCAAAAAGGATGGTGCCGCCACTGCCACCGGCACCATAAATCACAGAACGATTACCCTTGATGACGGTCACTTGGTCAAAGTTATCGAAACCGACGTAAGTGGTAGGGGGATCCATGCGGCCAGGGCAGCTACCAAAGCTATAGCCGCCGTCGCTAATGACGTTAATTTGATTTTGACTCTGCCCGCGGATGATTGGCTCGAAGCCGCGGCCGCCACGCCGCGCTGCCTCCATACCGTTGACGGCACGCAATAGTGCGCCGGCATCTTGTACAGGTTGAGTAAGCGGTGCTTGGCTAGTCATTTCTGCGTTATTTGGCTCTTCAATCCTTTGTCCGGTGACTTCGACAATCTCGATGGGTAAATCGTGGCCTGCAAGGGCAACTGAAGGGCTTAGAACGGCTCCGAGTATTAATATTTTTTTCACTTTTATCTTCCTGGTTACGGCATTTTGAGCGCAGGCAAGCGTACTTGAAGGGGAGGGGGAGGAGAAGGGGGTAACTGCGACAATTTGTCGCGGTTAATGATTTTTAATTTTCTTTAAGTGTAACTTTTTTTAAGCGATATAGTGAAGGCTATATTGTAGCTTAAGGCATAAATAAAGCTTTTTAAGCGTGTCTGAAGTGAATTTTACGTTGAAAAGGTGCTTCGAGGTTGCGAAGAAAAACGACAGTGTGCTGGCTTGTGTTGGCTGCATTCAAGGTCAATTGATTGTTTAATGACTTAGCTTAGTTGCAGATGCCTTCGAAGCTTTGCTCGAAGACATCTTTTGTCGCGGTGCTGTAAGCATCTCGCTGGTTATAATAACTGACTGAGTCTAGTCGCAGGCGCAGCGTGCGGATTGCTCACAGGGTGGCGCTGCTGCGACCTCACAGACACCGCTAGTGTGACCGTTGCCGACGCACCAGGCGTTACAGTCGAAGGTATCTGGATGGCCAATGTCGTTACCGTGGCTGTGCAACTCACCCTTACCAGGGTTAGACTCAACCAATAGACCGTTTGCTAGACAGGCTTCGCCAAATTTCCTGCCATTGGGAACCCCTTTCTCGTTGGTGCCGATGTGGCAGCCTGCCACTCCGGGGTTGACGCCGTCGCTATCAACCCACCAAGTGGTTTCGCTCTCAACCCAATCACTGGGCTTAAATTCGAAGGTGCCCTCGGCGCCAGGCATGTTGCTGGCGCCACCAGAGGGCTTGCCTTGATGGTGAGAACAGCCGGCAATGACTAGCGACAGGCAGCTTAATAAAATGATACGGCTAAGGTATGGCATGAAATATTTCCTGGTTTTTTAAGGTATTTATTGTGCAAAACACCATGCCAAAAAATGGCGGTGCTCTACTATTGTAAAGATCTATCTATAGGTACCGGGTCGTAGATAAAACAGGCCTATTATAAGAATAGGCTCGGCTGTAAAAACGAGCGGCGACCCTACCAAGATAGCCGCTGTCTCGCCAATCGCATAATAAAACGATACTCTCTGTTCATTATTTCAATGGCACACATCATTATAAAGCGATTGTGCTATTACACCTGTTTCATGACGATTAATTTAAATGTTAATAACCTGACTTACTCGCCAGAAATTATGGCTGATCATTTTAGAAAGGCTTAGTCTGTATATTTTGTGACGCGTGTTTGTTAATCCAGTAGCAGGCAGTAGGGGGCGATCAAGCCAAATAATAGCGCTAGTCCGGCCAGAAGCTTGCGATTTCTGAAGCCAAGACGTTGTGGTCGCCGAATGGCAGAGATGAGAATGGCGCAGCCAATGAGACTAACGGCGTAAAGGAAATAACTCATGGCTCGGTCCAATTTTTCTTTTGTTTTCTGTTGCCGCAATCCATGCGGGATTTAGCAGCGGTGAATTATATAGGTGGATATATCACCGTAATCGTTCTATCTACTCGCACGGCACGACCAGAAAGTATTTTCGGCGATAATAATAGTGTCTTATTAATAGGTGGTCTAGTGCTAGCAGGTGAGGTTGTAACTTTTAATGTTGCTAATTGGCAGTTGGTTTGTGTACATATGGCATTGACCTCACCGTCTGTGATTTGTTTTCGGCCTATTATTAGTAGCTAATAATAGGCGTTTTGAAGTTTGTCATTACTCGTTAATAATTTTGTCGGAGGTGTTTACACTTTTTAGTGTTGTAGCTTAGCTATGGCGTTGCTACTGGAGATGGAAACACAAAAGAAATTGTCTCACAGCTTATCTTTGCCACTGATATTCTTGAGGCAGCTGCTCCTCATGATAGGTCTACCCGATTAGTCAGTTTGGTCATGAGGCTTTTTTAACTTCTCTCACTTAGGTTTTTTTAATAATAGAGCGTTCTTTGAGCTCATCATTTAAAAATTCATCAATAAATGAAGCGGTATATCTTTTTTGAGCTTTTTGATGTCTGGGTAAGGCTGCTGTGAAGTGAATTTCGGGTTGAGGCGATGCGTGCCCCTGCAGCGTTGACGAACTGGCTAATCAAACGGTTGGCGTATATATGCAGATAGGCTGACGCTTAGAGTTGAGAGCGAGCACTTTGAAGGAGGTAAAAACAAACTACAATCGAGTGCCTGCAGCTTGTGCTACAGGCAATTATAGAAAAAAATGTCCTAGAGCTGTATTGCAGGTTTGCTCGTTATGAGCATAAAAGTTATTGTCTGTAGTGCCTGTAAGTCATGTTTGTTAGTGGAAAGCTCATTGCTCTGGCGTTGCCGCACGCTCTTTGATGGATTGGAATAAGGGGTCAAACATATTCTGAATGCTAGTCGCTCCATAAATGGAAAGGTGATTGCCGTCTCTGTATTTCGAGTGGCCATTGTCGACGGCGGCACAACGGTGGCCGTCACAGATAAAGGGTGTCGGATCGAGTAATCTGACGCTATCGCCGGCCAGCTCTTCTAGTACACCAGAAGCAAATCGTTGGCGCCTCTCGTGTTGATCCGTCGTGATGCTATATATCGATGTATCCCTTCCTCGCATTGCCCTCTTAATGAGTTCGTTCGTGACATTGTCATGGCTAATACGCGGCACCTGTTTAACCAGCCAGACACGAATATTATATTGGCGCAGTAGGGCGATGAAGTTCTCCGCGTTTTCCTTAAACAGCTCTTTTGACTCTTCAAGGTTTTTTTGCTCCGGGTTTGTAGCAAGCTGTGTACTATGATCGTCGGCGCTGTCGCCATAAACATAGACCGACCAACGGCTGGCAATTAGCACATCTGTCACGCCGGAGCTGGTGGCCTGTCTCAGCATCGCTTGATTGAACATCGGGCAGCCATCATCACTGCCAAACTTGTCTGCACCAGGAATAGGGATGCAGCCATTATTCGATGCATGCAAGACCTTAATGTCGTATTCATTCGCCTTGGCAATAACAGCAGGCAGTAGCGCAGCGGAATGGCTGTCGCCCCAAAATAAAAGCTTTGCAGGTGTTTTCATGCTGCCACCAAAATGGCAAATACCTCCTTCGTCGATATCCTTTGGTGACAGCTTGTAACACCTTACTTGGTCTTTCGACCATACCGCGTCTTCGGCAAAGGTAAAAGCCGCCCCTGATAGCCGGGTGCGATAGCCATCATTGTGGCGGATCATTTGGCCGATTATTATAATGACTATTAGCGCGCAGAAGGATGCCCATAATATGGCCTTATCGCTTTGTAATAGGCGCTTTTGCCGGAAGGGTGTTTCAATAAAGCGCCATGATAAGTAGCCAACAACAGTGCTGACTGCAAGCAAAACAAACTTATTGCTTGTGCTTATGGCACCCTCACTGATTTCTTGCGTGAAAGCCATTATTGGCCAATGCCAGAGATACAGCGAATAGGAGATGAGCCCGAACCAGACGAGGCTGGGCAATGACAAAATGCGTTTAATAAGTGTCTGATGATAGCTATTGGCCCAAATAATCGCAGCAGTGGCGACAGTTGGCGGAAGTGCTGCGGCACCAGGGAAGACCATCTGTTCATCATAGTAAAATATGCAAAAGATTATGGTGGCGAAACCACTGAGGCTGATTACTTCACACAGCACAGGTCGCCTCTGTAAGTTATTTGATAGCGGAGCTATCGCCAATAGACTGCCGATCAGCAGCTCCCAGGCGCGAGTGTGTAATAGATAGAAGGTACTTGTGGGGTGGTTATTAATGAGCATGACGCTAGCGAAGAAGGATGCGGCGCATAGCGCAATTAAAGCAAGGCGTCGACGTTGTTCTGAAAACTTACTCAGTAGCACAAGGACAAAAGGGAGAAGGAGGTAGAATTGCTCTTCTGTAGAGAGTGACCAAGTGTGCAGTAGTGGTCTGATCTCATCGACGTTATCGAAATATCCATATTCTTTTGCAAAGAAGAAATTCGCGGCGAAATAAGCTTGCTCGCGTGCGGAGCGACCCAGCTCTCGATAGGCGTCCGGAGCCAGTAAATACCAGCCGGCGACTAAGCAGGCGAAAATCATGATGATGGACGCTGGTAAAATTCGCCTTGCTCGCCTCGCCCAGAAAGTTTTATAGCTAAAATTGTTAGCTGCTGTTTCACGGACGATAATGGAGGTAATTAAAAAGCCTGAGATGACAAAGAATATATCGACACCGATAAAGCCGCCGCTAAATAAGGTGAATTGTGCGTGAAACAATACGATTGGCAGAATGGCCAGTGCACGTAATCCATCGATGTCATCACGATGCTGTAATTTGAGCATATAAGAAATTCTTCAGTAAATAATTTGTCGAAAGAGATGCAGTTGAGGTTGTTGATTGCAGCGGAAGATACGTTAACGAAGTACGCTTTTCCAGTGAAACCTAGCCTGATAGCAGTACTAGTTACTTATGATAGACGATCGATCAAAAAGTAGTTTTTTTACGCTACGTAATAAGGTCAGCTATTCGCTCGCACGAATAGCGTTGGGGTGCATTCGTGCGCTTATCGATTTAACCCGCTGTTGCTGACCAGTTGTTAGCAGTTAGTCGTTAGCAGTTAGTAGCTGTCAGGGGGCGCCGTCATTCGATGGTGCTTTTAATCGCTGCAAGCTCTCTCGTATTGTCGCATAGCGCTGCTCCTCGCAGCAGGCAAAGCCTGGTAGCTGCTTGATCTTGTGGCGGCCAAAGAAGGGAACGCTGATGCCGGCGAGAAAGCGACAGTAGCTCTCAATCGTTAATGGCTGCGGAGTTTTTCCCTGCAGGTGTTGCTCGAGCCCGAGGGTGTAGTGCAGCAGCTCTTCATCACTGACTACCCGCGGCGGCTTGGAGTATGCCAGTTTGGCAGTTTGGCCGCGGCAGACAGAGCAGTGGCTGCATTGTGCGGGCGATTGCTGATCGTCAAAATAACGCGAGAGGTTATGGCTCAGGCATTTATCGAGTTCAAAAAAACGAATCAGTGTGGCAATGCGCTTCACCTCTTTCTCTTCCTTGTCGACAAAGTATCGATGCAGTGTGGAGGCCAGTTCGGCTTGCTGCAGTTTTTCCGTGTCTACCGAGAACGCCTCGGTCATGCCTTTTGTTTCAAGAACGATCAGTTGTTGCTCCTGTAAATACTCTAACGCACTAACGACTCTACTACGGTCGCAGGCGTAGCTGGTAAGCAGGGAATGAAAATCCAATTCGCCCCATACTTTTTTGAAGTTTGTATGGTGAAAAATAGCATTAATAAACTCGCTGCGCTCAGCATTAAAATGCGCAACAATATCTTCTTTACTGTGCAGTAGTTTGAGCTTGAATTCAGCGAAGTAGGCGTAGAGCGGTTTGATAATTTGCTTGAGTTCTAACTGTACCAGTAGCGTCTTGAGGGGGAGCTGCTTGATGTTGGTGGCATTGGATAGTGGGTTTAGCTGTACCTCCCAGCGCTGGTTGTTAACCTCGCTAGCAATGCTGTCTAGTACGCTCTGAATCGCGCTGAGCTCTGGCGTATCGCCATAGACAAAGTTCTCAACGGTGTTGATGCCGTCCAGGTTGGCCAAGGTGTAACAGTGGGCGCTGAGGCCGTCGCGCCCGGCACGACCAATCTCCTGGCTATAGTTCTCAATAGATTTTGGCAGGTCGTAGTGTATTACAAAGCGAATGTTGGCCTTGTCGATACCCATGCCAAAGGCAATCGTAGCAACGATCACCTGAACTTGATTAGCCATGAACTGCGCTTGAATCTGTTGTCGGCGCTCGCTGTCAAAGCCTGCGTGATAGGCCGCGGCGGATACACCCTGGGCGGCGAGATATTGTGCCACCTGCTCGGCGCTTTGTTGTCGAGTAACGTAGATAATGCCTGCGCCCTGCTGTTGTTTGACGAGCTTGAGCAGGGTGTGATTTTTCTCTGTGGCGTTAACCGGTACGACAGATAAGTCGAGATTTTTACGATAAAAGCCTGTTTGAACGATGTGCTGTGGCGCGATCTCGAACTTCTTCGCCATATCGTTTTTCACTTGTCGAGTCGCCGTTGCAGTTAACAGCAAGACTAGGGGGATATTTAATTCCTGGCGATAGACGGGTAGCTTGAGGTAGTCCGGCCTGAAGTTGTGACCCCACTCGGAGATGCAGTGTGCCTCGTCCACTACGAGCATGGATAGTGGCACCGAGTTGATGAATTGACGAAAGCGCTCATTCTTAAAGCGCTCGACGGAAACCATCAGTATTTTGGTTTTACCGGCATGGATATCCTGGACTACCTGCCGGTGCTCGTCGGCGCTCAGCGTGCTATCGATGCTGGCGGCGGCAATACCCTTCGACGCTAAGAACTCAAGCTGATCTTTTATCAAGGCGAGTAACGGCGATACCACCAGTGTTAAGTGGGGGAGCTGCAGCGCGGTTAACTGGTAGCAGAGTGACTTGCCTGAGCCCGTAGGGAAAATAGCCAGCGACGATTGCTGCTCTAGTAGCTGCTGAATTGTTTGCTCTTGTCCGGGGCGAAACTGGCTAAAGCCAAAGCTGTTTTGTAGCTGACTATAAAGAGCGCTATTCATAGCTGATTCCTAACGATTTGAGAACTGCCTCGCCTCGGCTAAGCTAGCATGGTTAGCGGAGAGGGGCGGTATAATGGGCAGAGAGGAATAGTATAGTAGCGTCACACAGAATGCTTGGGTAGCGGCCAGGGTAAAAACAAAGTTTAGATCACGATGATGTCGTAGACGCGACGGAGTGGTTACCGACAAGACGGCGCAGCGGGGGCCATTGCAACATCAGGCGGCCATGATAATGCATCATGACCTCGCTGATAATGGGCTAAATATTACCACATTAAATAAGTGCTGATGGCCGTTAGCAGCGATACGCTAATCAGTAGCGAGCGACTATTTTTCATCAAGAACATCGTTAATACAATAACGCCCACGAGTAGGAATGGCTTGCCCTCTATGGTCTTGGCTTGTGTGTTCATAGAAAACTCCAGTGCGTGAAGAGTCGACTATGTTACACCTCGCGGCAGCGCTAAACTTTTGAGTTAGCGACAACCGATAACTCAAAACGGACAATAACGACGCGCGAGTAGCCTTGATAGAAGGGGCGTCATCCGAGCTAAAGACGATGGGCCGCGATGCGCTCACGGCCGACGTTTGACAGGCAGGCTTAACCGTGTGCCTGCAGGCTCTTTCGGCTGGCGTAGATGGCTGGAAACAGCGCCGCGACGAATGAGGCGATGAGCATAATGCCCATGATCGCCAGGCTGCGCTCGAGGTTGATCGCCGCGCCGATCTGCAGGCCAAACTGTGATACCAGATAATCCTGCGACAGCGCCAGGCAGGCAGCGAGCAGGGCGGCCCCCAGCAGCATACTGACTACCGTGATCAGCAGGGCTTCCAGCTCGATCAGCCAGAATAAAAAGTGTGGCGGCGCCCCCACCACACGAAGCAGCTGAATCTCTCGGCTGCGCTCGCGAATGGACGACAGTAGCATCGCGCTCACCCCTAAACAGGCGGCGACAAAGACCAGTGCAGAGACCAGCAACAGGGTGTTTTCCAGCACCCCCATCATCTGCCACAGCTCGGATAAGGCAACACCGGGTAGAATAGCCAAGAGTGGCTCATAGGTGTCGTTGTTGATCTGTCGCTGCACGCCAAAGGTCGATATCTTCGACTTCAGGCCGAGCATTAGGGCGGTCACGCTCTTAGGTTGCAGCTGAGCGTCGGTAAAGTGACCCTTGCCGGTATCGCTGTGCGGTATTTTGACACCGTTATGCCAGTCGACATGTATCGCCTCAATACCCCCGAGGCTGACATGTAACGTCTGATCGACCGGGGTGCCGGTCGGCGCAAGGATGCCGACGACGGTGAAGGGGTAGTCATCGTGTAAGCTAAAGCTGGTTCTGGCGATGCCGTGTGATAACACCACCTTGTCGCCCAGCTGGTAGCCTAGCTTCTTCGCGACCTCTGAGCCCAATACCACATCAAAGAGGCCGTCGAAGGCGTGGCCCTTAGTAAAGGTGAGTGGGTGCTGTTGGCCGTAGCTGAAGTACTGAAAGTAGTCTTTGCTGGTGCCGAGTACGCGGTAGCCTTTGTGTGAGTCGCCGAGTGACATTGGAATCGCCCACTTCACCTGTGGGCTGGCGGCGATTCTCTCGACGGACTGCCAGCTGATATTGTTGGTGGGCGAGCCTATTCTAAATACTGAGTAGAGCAACAGATTCAGCTTGCCGGTTTTGGCGCCAACGATCAGGTCGACCCCCGATACAGTATTGGAAAAGCTGTCTTTCGCCTGATGACGAATGTGCTCGACACCCAGTAGTACGAAGATGCTAATCATCATCGCCATCATGGAGAGTGCGACCGAGCCTTTGCGGTCGAGCAGGCTGCGCAACGCTAATTTAGCAAACATTACAGTGCCTCCTCTATGCGGTTAATCTCGGTGAGTGCATCCACGCGCTTAAAATAACGGCACAGAGACATATCGTGGCTGACAAACAGTAGGGTGATCTGATGCTCTTCAACTAGCGACATTAACAGCGTCATAAAGGCATCGCGGTTGGCCTGGTCGAGTGAGGAGGTCGGTTCATCGGCGATCAGTAGCTGAGGCTTGTTGATCAGCGCGCGGGCGATGGCGACGCGCTGCTGCTGGCCGATGCTGAGATTGCGGGCGGGAATGTGCCAGTCACTCTCGGCAATATTCAGCGTCGCTAACAGTGTTTTGATGTCGTGGTCGATTGCCGCGCCTTTCTTGCGTTGCGAGAACTGGCTGGCTAAGCGAATGTTGTCGATGGCATCGAGGTAGGGAATTAAGTTGAACTGCTGAAACACATAGCCGATATGATTGGCGCGGAAGCGGTCGCGCTGGCGGCTGCTCATCTGGTCCAGGCGCTGACCAAGGATGTTAATTTGTCCCTGCTCTGCCATCAGTAATCCGCTCAGTAGGCTGAGTAGGGTCGATTTGCCACCACCGGAGGGGCCATGAATGAAGGCACATTCGCCGGTCGCCAGCGACCATGAAGGGATATTGAGTACCGGATGGTTTGGCCGATCGGGGTAGTGAAAACGGATATTGGCAAGATCAATGGCCATTGCATTCCTTCATGGTTGAAAGTTGTAGGAAACGGTTTGAAGCGCAAATGATACAATGTATCATTACGATCCGAAACTGATGATTTTAATTTAGTATGATGGCGAATATGTTGCGAGTAGTGAGATGGAGTGTGTTGGCGGCGGTGACGCTAACGCTATTGGCCTGCGAGCAAGCAGAGAATGAGGCGCTCGCCGACAGCGCGGCGGAGACGGCTACTAACCAGCAGGCGGCAGCGCCTAAGCAGGCGTCGCCCGGGGCGGCGAAGAAGGCGGTGCTGCCTTTGGCGATACTACCCGCCACGGCATTCAAGCCGCTTGAGTGGGTCGACTTGATCCCGAAAGAGGATCTCGAGGCACTGGAGCACCCGCCGGGTTACATTGCCGACGTCGAAGACGGTTCGTTTGAAGACCAGATCAGCAGTCAGATTAACAATAGCCTGGTGGCCGCCGCAGACGATCGTTACCAGCAGGCGTTAGTGTCTACCGACGTTGTACCAGCGATGAATAACCGGCCAGTACGCGTTCCCGGTTTTATCGTACCACTGGAGTTTAATGATAAGCAGGAAGTGACGCAGTTCTTCTTGGTGCCGTACTTTGGCGCCTGTATCCACGTGCCACCGCCGCCACCCAATCAAATCATCTTTGTGCGCTACCCGCCAGGGTTGAAGCAGGAAGAGTTGTACACCCCATACTGGGTATCGGGTGTACTAGAGACGTCGTTGGTCGAGAATGACATGGCGACAGCGGCGTACTCGATGCAGATGCAATCCTTCGAGACCTATGTCGAATAGTCTCGTTAGCTAGCTATAGTCGTTGCTGGATTCTAACGTTTAATCTGTGAGGCAGCCGAGTAGTTGTGACTCAAGGCTGTCGTGCAGCCCCGTGTCGATGATTTCAACACGGCTTTCCAGGCAGTCGTCCAGTTCCACTTCTGTTAGCGCGTCGGCGGTGAGGTTATAGGCAAAGATGCCCATGTCGGTGATAAACACCGCCTTCATCCTCTCTACACGCAGGCCGCTTAACAGGGTAAATAGCGTGTCGTAATGAAAGGTCTTGCCGGCGTCGAAGCGCCAGCCGACACTGTTAAATCCCTCACCCTCGTTCATCGCCTTGATAAAGCCACGTTCAGGCATCGCAGCCTCCGAGGCCAGCGGCTTGTCGCTTTGTGGGTGATGGTGGTGGTGTGCTTTGAATAGCTCGGTAGCGGTGGCGCCCTGTAGCTGCGATGGCGCTATTTCTCCGTGCTGTGAAAATATAACTTTAGCATGAGGCTGGCCGTGCGCTTGCACGTAGGCGCTCAAGCGCGCACGATCATCCTCGCTGTAGAGATCCAGCTTATTGCCGACGACCGTATCGGCCACCGATATTTGCTGATTAAAAGTTTCGTGGGTGGTGTAGCGGGTGTCAGTCAGCTTACGCGCATCGACTAAGGTCAGCGTCTTCTGTAGTGACAGTACCGTGCGATAATGCTCGGCTGCCAGTACCTGTAACACCTCCTTCGGATGGCCCAGCCCGGTTGGCTCAATCAGCAGGCGGTCGGGCTTGGCGCGCGACAACAGCTGATTGAGGGCAATTTGCATCGGTAATCCGGCGGCGCAGCACATGCAGCCACCGGCGACCTCGCGGATAAACACACCCTGTGTCTCGGCGTGCTGACCGCTAAATAGGCTGCCGTCGACGCCAATCTCGCCGAACTCGTTGACCAGTATGGCCCAGCGTTCGTCGGCAGGTTTGTGACTGAGCAGGTGCAAGATAGCCGACGTCTTTCCAACCCCCAAAAAACCCGTGATGATGTTAGTGGGAACGGCGTTGATCGGTCCTTGCTCTGTGCTCATGGTGGTATCTCTTGGTTACTTATTTTGCTTATTTTATAGCAATTGTGTTGTCTTGTGGCGTCAGGTGATTGGCGCCCTGCTGATTTTTGGTGACCCAGACCGCATGGATCTTGTGAATACCGGGGAAGGGCTTAAACAGGCCGACGGTGATCGCAGAGAGGCTGCTCATATCGTCACAGCTGTAGCGGTAATGTGCAGTAATCTCGCTGTGGTTACCGTGCTCATGACCGTGTTTGTGTTCATGGTCATGTTCATCTTTGTGAGCGTGTTCGCTGTCATGATCGTGCTCATCATGGTGGGCGTGTTCGTTGTCGTGATCGTGCTCATCTTTGTGAGCGTGTTCGCTCTCATGGTCATGATCAGCCTTGTGGTCATGCTCGTCGTTGCCGCTCATCGCGCCAGAGATATCGATCGAGTGACTGCTCAGGTGGCACTGACCACCGTTGAAGCCAAAGATCGCTTGGCTGTTATCGAGCACAGAGGTTGCCCGTTTGATGGCGGCAATATCGTCTTGCGTGCTTGCCTTGTGCTCGAAGCCCACCAGGTTCATCGCCGGCGAGTGCATTTCGATTTCGAGGGCCTTGCCCTCAATCGCGATGGCGAGCTCAGAGACGCCATGCACATGGGGGCCGAGGCTGGTGCCGTGGGCGTGCTCGTCACTCGCCTGTACCGCGAGGCTGGCGAGAGCAATGTTGCATGTGACGATAGCCGATAACACTTTTTTCATAGTTCAAACTCTTGTTTAACAATAGGGTGTGTTGGTTAGATTAAATCGGTTAGATTAAATCGGTTAGATTAAATCGGTTAGATTAAATCGGTTAGATTAAATCGGTTAGATTAAAAATAGATGTTTATTCTCACATAAACGCATTTTCTTAGTAGGTGACGAAATCAAGGCTAAGAAACAGGCGGCGCTCGCCCGGCGATAAGGAGGGGGAACGATGCACCAGTCCAGCACCTGCGTTGCCTGGCCACAGCTCGCCTTTAAGTAGTGCTACATCGCCTTGCTGTAGACGTTGAATGTTATCCGCGCGGCGATAAATGCCGGATTCGGCATCTGCTTTGCCTCGGCTGCCAAGGCCTAGCTTGCTGCGGTCGACGCTGTCCTCGGCCAGCCACTCGGTGGCGACGCCCTGGTAGGTTGTCACCAGTCGGCAGGGCACGTGGTCGACGTGGAAGCGCGGACACATCGCCCGGTCGATGGCGGTTAGGCGCAGCCCTGCGCGTTCGATGTCAAATAGGCAGCAGAACATATCGACGAGCTGTGCCATGTCGGCGGCGAGGGGGGCGCTAGCGCTGGTGGCGCCAAGGGCGGTGTGAATGCTGGCGTAGGCGTCCTGTGGCGTCACTGTTAGCGCCGTTAGTAATGAGTTGTTGTTGGTCAGCGTGTGCTCAACGGCAGCGCTGAGTGCGTCGGCAAGTTGGCGTTGCCAGACGACGATATTGCTATCGTCGCGGAAGATGTCAGTAAGTATCTCCGGGTGATTACCGGTGATCGCGTGTTGGTTTATGAGTGTGTTTATATTGCGCTCGTGGGCGGTGGCTATTGCGCTCATAGACTTATCCTCCAGGCAGGGGGCGTGACTCAGTACCGAACGCGCATCGGCATGAAGATAACCGTTGGTCACTGTAATCGGTGGTTGTTGAACCATACTGAGGCTACCCCTGTGTATTATTGTGTACTCATCAAGTAACAACGATATGTTATAATATAACATATCTATTTGGTAGCTGTTTGTCGCATGCTAGGGCAGTTGCAGTTGCAGTTGCAGTTGCATAGGCGTGGAGGTGGTTTGTTGGCTGGCTTAAGCGAAAACTTCACTGCCGGATTGCCTTATCTGTCTCACTTCTTATTAAAGAAATGACGTAAAGA
Source organism: Sinobacterium caligoides (assembly GCF_003752585.1). Lineage (NCBI taxonomy): Bacteria > Pseudomonadati > Pseudomonadota > Gammaproteobacteria > Cellvibrionales > Spongiibacteraceae > Sinobacterium > Sinobacterium caligoides. The sequence goes on along the minus strand of NZ_RKHR01000007.1, from coordinate 80,343 downwards.
AAAAATATGCCATTTATTTTTGCTGTGTTTTATCTTTTTATATTTATTCTTTAATCGGGTTGATTACAGATTTTAAGTCTTTATTGTTTATCGTATTAGGCTATTTTAACCGACCTACTCTGTTAATAAGGCGATAAGCATAGAATTGTTTTTTATGTGAATTTTATATGACAACGACGGTTATCGCTTGAGCTCGACGATTTTTTTGCTAGGGTGGTGGAAAATTTTGGTCTAGTCCAGTGAGAAGTTCCCTATGTCAGATAACCCCGCCGCCGATCATATTCAGCCTTTTTGGTTCGCACAAGCCATGAAACGGGAGTCTAACCACTGCCCGAAGGTGCTGACGCAGGATATTGAGGCCGATGTCTGTATCGTTGGCGGTGGTTATACTGGGTTGTGGACGGCGATCACGATCAAACAACAGCAGCCGGAGCTGCGTGTGGTGATCATCGAAAAAGGTCTCTGCGGCAGTGGCGCCTCTGGGCGCAACGGTGGCTGTATGCTGACGTGGTCGACGAAATACACCTCGATGAAAAAGATCTATGGCGAGCAACAGGCCATCCACCTAGTGCAGGCATCTGAGCGTGCCGTCTATGCGCTCGAGCAGTTCTGTCAGGAGCATCAGATCGACGCCGAACTTCGCCGTGACGGCACGCTATATACCGCCACCAATGCCGCCCAGCAGGGCTCGATGGACAAGGTCTTAGCGGAACTGAGCAAACAGGAAATTAATAGCTGGCAGCAGTGGCATAAAGAGCGGGTGCAGCGTGAGGCTGGCTCGTCACAGCACATCGAGGGGTTCTACTCGCCCGCCGCCGGCAGCGTACAGCCTGGCTTGCTGGTTAGGGGGCTAAAGTCTGTGGCGGAGAAGTTGGGGGTTGAGGTCTACGAGCAAACGCCAATGGAGGCGATCGACTATGGTCAGCCGGTGACGATCCGCACGCCACAGGCTACGGTTGCTGCGGGCAAAGTTGTGCTGGCACTCAACGCGTGGATGCTGGAGCAATTCCCGCAGTTTCGACGCAGTATCGTTTTAGTCTCTTCCGATATGGCGATTACTCAGCCGATACCGGGAAAGCTGGCGGCGATGGGGCTTAAAGACGGCAAGGCGGTAGTCGATTCTCGTATCTTTGTGCACTACTATCGCTCTACTCCCGACGGGCGTTTAATGCTGGGCAAGGGCGGTAACTACTTTCCTTTTGCCAATAAGATTACCCGCGCCTTCGATCAGGCGAGCCGCTATATTCCGCTGTTGCGCCGTTCGTTTGATACCTTGTTTCCGTCGTTAAAGGACGAGGCCTTTGCCTGCACCTGGACCGGCGCTTCCGACCGCTCGACGACGGGTTTACCCTTTTTCGGCAAGCTAGCCGAGCAAGATAATATTGTTTACGGTCTGGGTTATTCCGGCAACGGTGTGGCGCAAACCTGGATTGGCGGGCAGATACTGTCATCCCTGGTATTGGAGCAAGACAATGAATGGAGTCGCTGTGCCCTAGTCTCCGGCCCTAAGGGGTCTTTCCCCATCGAACCAGTACGCTGGCTTGGCGTGATGATGGTGCGTAATGCTATACGTCGCAAAGAAAAGGCAGAAGACGCGGGTAAAGGCGTTTTTTGGTGGGACAAGCAGTTGGCGAAATTTGCTAACGCTGCGGCTAAAGCGGATAAATAGCGTCGCAAGAGAGGGGCGACTATTATGATATTGCCCCTCGGTCTTTGCTGTAAATTTTTCGTGCTTGGCATTTGTTAATATTTTTTTGTTAGTGATTATGCTTATTTTGGAATAATGGGTTTTTTGATTTTTTGTCTACCTATCTTTGCGGTTGGCATGGTGTTTTAGTTTTTTCCATAAAAACTAAAAAAGAATGTGATGTGGTACACAAAAGCACGGTTTTTAAGTCTATCGGTGTTGCTTTGGCGCATGATTTGTAAATCCCCCGTCGTGCTAGACTGCGGTGTCTAGAGATATTGGCCATTAAGGGGGCCTTTACTTATGTTGAAATTTATTTTTTCTAAATTATTTGGTAGCAGAAAAGCTGATAGTGTTGAGCAAAACACGCCAGATAATCATCTGCACACGAACCCTGCAAAAGACGTCGTGGTAGAGAAGCATGTTGTGGTGGAGCAAAACGCCGTAGCAGAAGACAGTGCAGCAGTAGCGAAAGACGCTGGCGCTGACGGCTATGTTTTTATTCCGACCTGCCGTTTGGCAAACTCAATTGAGATGTTTGAGCGCGGCGGGGAGATCTATCGTGGTGAGGGTACGCCACCAAATTACGGCGGCTCGAGTGCCGGTGTCTGGCTGCCATTGTCCGAACAGCCGACACCTTTTGATGAAAGAGTGACCTCGTCAGATGCGGGTATGGTCAATCTTGTCGATTATATCGACTATGCCAGCGGCTTAGTGCAGCTGTTTGAGGGCGATGAAGATATTCAGCAAAAGATGCAGGCCGCCCTTAGCTACGCCTCGGTCAACGAAAAACACATGGCTATCGAAAAAGGCATCTTGAGCCACTATAAGGTCACCAGTATCGATTTGGCAATGTGCCGTATACATTCCTGCGTCTCTCTCGAAGAGCGTAAGGAGTACTGTTTCGATAAGCCGGGTAACCTGACACTGGTCGATGGTGTGAACGCGACGATTGCAGCGGCGCTGAGAAAAATCGGCGTGCTGACGGCGAAAGACGTTTTCAGCATGAGCAAGGAAGAACTGCTGAGCGTGAAAGGTGTCGGTAACGTGGTGGTTGAAAAGATACTGGCGGGGCGATTGATCACCAATGAGCCGCATTAAGCCTACGAGGCAGCAAAGGGAGGCGACGATAATACCGCGTTGTTAGATTGTTATTAGAGTGATGCGCTGCCGGCGCGCTTAACGGCCGGCAGTGGTTTACTGCGGTTACTGGCAGCTTTGGTTAACGTAGGCGAGATCGTGCAAGACTTCGGCGGTGTTAAACAGCTTGGTCGCTGTAGCGGTGCTCGGCTCGAGGGTATAGATCGCCCCTGCGCCGCCAGCTCGGGCGCTAGCATAGAGCGTGCCGCTGGCATCGACGGCGAGTCCAGAGGCGCGTTTGAGACCGTGATCACCCAACTTCGTCAGCGCGAGGGTGTCTTTGTCGACAGTGTATAGCGCCGATTTGGTCAACAGGTAGAGCGTGCTGCCATCGAGGGAGTAGGCGATATCACCGTTCTTAAAGTTTTCACCGTCGTAGATAAGCTTACCGAGAACCTTTTTCTTGCCACTCTCTAGGTCGAAGCGATACATCGTGGTTTTGCTGGTCGAGGTGTAGCGCCCCTCACGATCGAAGCTGGCGCGGTAGAGCGGGTAAGAGGTGGCCTCGGCACTGAGGCTCTGCTCGCCACTGAATAGGTCGTAGCGATAGATGTTTGAGGCGCGCGTTTTCTTATCTAGTTGCTCGACATAGACCAGCTGGCCGTCGGCGGCCGCCAAGTTGGTGGCGTTAGTCTCGATACCGGCTAACGGAGTCAGTGTCTCGCTGGCGAGGTCGATAGCAACGATGCGGCTGGCTTCACCGTCGTTCTTGCTCACACCGTATAGGCCGCTGACGCAGCTCTGGCTGGCAGTAACACTAAACTCCCCGGTTTGCTCATCGAAGGCGTAATAGTCGGCACCAAACCAGTCCACCTGCCAGCCGTAATCGTTAAGTTGGCTGCCGGTGAATGTGGAGAGCATCGCGTAGCGTTTGCCCTCCGGGTTCTGTACCAGTGCAAGGTTCAGCGAGCGGTTGATGGTGCGCATCGACAGCGTCGTCTTCGGTGCATCCAAATAGGTGAAGAAAGGCGCTATCTCGGTGACGTCGTCGTTGGTGAAAGGCACCCCGAAACTCAACATCATCGCCTCGCCGGCGGAGTAGTCGTTGCCGTTATAGTGCCAGGCTGACTTGCTGACCCGGTAGTTGGGCTGGCTGGCGACGACGGGCTCAGTAAGTGCCTTCTTGCCAACGATCTCGGTGGCGCTGGTGGTGTTGATGATCAGCTGGCGGTTGCCGTTGTCATCGTAGTGCGGATAGAGGGAGACGCTGGGTTCGCTACTGCCATTGACGATTGGGTGAGTGTAGCGGAGTAACTCTTCACCATCTTTACCGGAGTAGCCAACCAGTTGCACGGTAGCAGCACCATCATTATCAAGGTTTAGCCCGGGGATGGTGGGGAGGAAGCCTGCCCAGTCGACCCAGACGTCGTCTATGCCGTCACCGTTGAGGTCGCCGGCGGGCAGTGAGGTCGCAGCGACAAAGAGCGCCCAGCCCTGTGCTAGGCCAGTATCCCGCTGCCAGAGTACCTTGCGTGTCTCCGATGATAGCGCTGTTAACAGTGTGCTGGTTTGGCCATAGTAGCCGTCGATATTGCTGATGGAGAGGGTGATCAGGTCGTCGACGCCGCCACCGTCGAGGTCACTGGTCAGCTCGGCACGAAAGTGGGTGTCCGATAGCCCGAGGCCGTAGCGACCAGAGTGATAGGGGAGTCCCTGTGGATAAAAGGGCATTTGCAGGTCATTGATCACGGCACCGGTCGAGCCTGAGAGGATGACGTGCAGGCTGAGGCCGTAGTTGACTAATATGTCGTCGGAGCCGTCTGCCGAGCCATCGTAGTTACCGACGTTGGTGAGATTTTTGATGTGCGGGAAGGCGCCGGAGGAGTAATCGATACTATCGCCGAGGTCGCCATCAGGGTTGATGGGGAGCAATAGGGAATGCTGCCAGCCTGCAGCGGGGTTGTTCAGGCAGTTGCTGCCGGTGCTACAGTCGTACATGTTGATCCGGCGGTCGCCGTTAAACGAGATTACCTCGTTGACGATGCCGTCGCCATTGAAATCACCGCTGATCAGTTGGGCGCCGAGGCTGTGATTCTCCTGGTCGGCGTCGCCGACCAGTGTTTGCAGCGGTGTCTTACTGACGGCGGGGATCAACTTACCGGAGATCACGGCGAGGCCACCGGCATTGCTCGCACCGATGCCGTACTCGTGGCCACCGAGCACGAGGTCTTGTACGCCGTCGTCATCGATATCGGCGATGGTTTCTGCCATATAGTAATTACCGTTGACAGCATGTCGGGCGATCTCAGCGAAGCCGTCGGTGGTGAGCGTGTGTACGGCAATGAAGGTAACGTCGGTATTATCGAGGCGAGCCTGTTCAAGGCGGATAAAGTCGTTGCGACCGTCACCATCGAAGTCTGCGCTGGGCTCGATACCGGTCAGTGAGGTGGTGGTAAAATCGGTGAGATTGAGCCGCTCGGCGGTCAGCGCGTATTGATCGGTGAGCCGCTCGATCTGTGGCGGTGCCGCACTAGGCAGGGGGCTGGGATCGGCGTAAGCCGGCAGAACAGATGTTGTGAGCGCGCAGAGTGCACTCCCCGACAGTAGTTTTGAAATTGTCATTATATTTCCTTATATAAATCCAAGTAAAGCAATCGTGGCCCGACAACATAACACGCCCATAATTCTCTTGGTTAGTTGTTATCTGTTTTTAATAAAAAATAAATAATCTCATTTTGTTCACCTTGTGGTGATATTTATTTTCATCTGCCAAGTTGGTTGGCGGTATTTATAGACAGCTATCTTTAGCTTTAGTGCCGCCAATATTTGAAATAAACATGTTTTTATTTTCATTGAATAATATCGGCATGATTGTTTGGTTAGTTGCTTTGTTGTTGGCTGTCTTGTCGAGGATCGTCTTGTCGAGGATAATATTGTCGAGGAGTGTTGCCGGGGAGTATTGCGGAGGTCGGTGTTGATTGGCTGCTCGCGATTGACTGCTCGCGATTGATAGTTGGCTATAAAAAGATAGCGAGAAACTATTTATTTGCGACAGTCGGTGGTGGCGAGGTGTTACTGCTATTTAGCCTGTGTGTTGGCTTATAGCTGTAAGAAAAATCGTCGCACCCCCAAATAGGGATGCCATTGAAGATTGATTAAACGTTATCCCCCATGAACAGATGGGTTGGTAAAAGCTGTGATAGGCCTAGAATGGAGTAATGCTGCAATCACAGCGAATAAAGGGGGCTATAATGCAGGGGATCTATCGGATAAACATCGACTCACGCCGATTTAAGTCTCTGGATTATTCCATCAGAGAGGTTTGCAAGCAGCGGCCAGCTTATCTTGCTAGAAAGGAGGTTATGGACTTTAGCTTTAATAATTTATCGTTTAGCTCCTGGTGGCCAAAGCCTGAGGCCCGGTATACCGGAGGGGGGCCAGGTGCAGAGATTCCCGATGTCAGCCTTTGGTTGGACGGGAGTCTATCGTTGTCGCCAAAGGCTAATCGTTACCTGGGGGAGTTACTGCGTGATTGCGGCGAGTTTCTGCCCGTGACCGTCAACGATGAAGTCTTTTATATCTTTAATTGCCTGCGCTTTGGTGAAGAAGATACGGCGAAGTGTCATCGCAGCGAAGGTTATATTGATACTGTGACAGAATTAGCCTTTGAGGAGAGCGTTAGCGAGCTTGTGCTGTTTAAATCGAAGCTCTGTCGAGGACAAACCCTCTACTGCAACGAAATTTTTAAGCGCGCCGTCGAAAGCCTGGGCTTGACCGGCATTGCTTTTTCTACCGACCTGCTTGTGCCTGAGCTTGGTAGTGCTTTTAGGTCGGAGCCAGCCTATGCCGTACCTACTAATAGGTTGATGGGGTATGTTGAGCGCTCTACTTTAAGGCATTAGGCATTAGGCATTAGGCACACAGGCTTCAGGCTTGACTGTGCATAAAATTATTTGTGTAAAAAAGGGCGGTAACCAGTAGCCCCCTAGGGCAATTGTTCACGATCGAGGGGGAACGTGAGATTTTCTTTGGACCCTAGGGGGACGATGCCGGTCGGATTGCTTGTTGATAATATACGGCCTCTGTTTATCCCATAACGCCGGCACGATCTTAGCCTCATTATTTATAGGCCGTTGAAAAAATTGCACGAGCCGAAATGTCGCCATCAATATCTCCAGAGCTAGGTCAATAGACTCCTGCTAGCAGTTCATAATATTTGGGGCAGGAATATAAATCAATCAACTAGGCTTGTGTTTTTAAAAAATGTTACGTATCCGCGTAGGAAATGATCGTCACCAAAGGCGATATTAATAATTTTCCATTATTCTCATTCGACAAAAACTATCGCCTATTTCGGCGATGCCTGTGTCTCTCTTATAAGTTAGTATATATCGAAGGAATTTATAAAAATTTATAATTAACGGAATAAGATAATGAATATTTTTCAGGGAGTAGGTGCTGTTGCGGTTGCGTTCGGTCTATGCATGAGCGCCCAGGCAGCAGACTGGGTTAACTACACAAGCACAAGCACTCAGGGTTCTGCGCTGCGACAATTGCCCGTCGAAAAAAATATAGACTTAGGCCCTCATTCAACATTAATAGAAAGGCAGCGCATACGACTAAAAAATGGTAAGGAGCTTGTTCGTTCGCAGCAGCTCTATAAGGGCGTGCCTATTCTGGACAGTAATATCGTCCAGCAAAAAAGTGAGTCACGCTCTCTGCACTCGCCAATCGGTCGCCTAGCTAGTAATATTGACGATGATTTAACCTCGGTTACGGCGAAAATATCAGCCAAAAAAGCCTTCAAACGATTGCTCAAAAAAAACAAGCACCGACGATCCAGTAAGATTGAAAACCGCACCACAGAGCTGTTCGATCCTTATCGATAAAGATAATGTCGCTAAACTGGTTTACCAAGTTTCATATTTCCATGCCAGCAAGAAGCCAAGTCGCCCCTTCGCTATCATTGATGCCAATAGCGGAAAAATCATTAAGCAATGGGATGGTCTGGCCCATTCCGACAGTCACGATAGCCACCCTCATGAGTTGTTTGGTACAAGCCAGCTAATTGGCGTCGGCCCCGGTGGCAACGAAAAAACCGGACAGTATATTTATGGTACAGACTTTGGTTATCTCGATGTCACTCAAAGCGGCAATAAATGCACTATGGAAAACGCTAATGTAAAGACCGTCGACTTGAACGGTAACACCAGCGGCTCTAGAGCCTTTTCTTTCACCTGCCCAGAGAATACTGTACGAGCAAAAAATGGTGCTTACTCGCCGCTGAATGATGCACACTACTTCGGTGGTGTTATTTTTGATATGTACAATGACTGGTATGGTACTGCGCCTATCAGCTTTAAGCTGACTATGCGTGTGCACTATTCGAGAGATTATGAAAATGCTTTTTGGGATGGCTCAGCGATGACTTTTGGTGACGGTGGTGAAATGCTTTATCCACTTGTGAGTCTAGATGTTGCCGCCCATGAAATCAGTCACGGTTTTACCGAGCAAAACTCGGGCCTAGTTTATCATGGAAAATCTGGCGCGATTAATGAGTATTTTTTCTGATATGGCAGGAGAGGCCGCTGAATACTTTATGCAGGGTAGCAATGACTGGTTAGTGGGCGGTCAGATCGTCAAGAACGGTATCGCTGCGCGTTATTTTAGGGACCCCAGACAGGATGGTATGTCTATCGCTCACGTCAATGATTATCGAGAGGGGCTCGACGTCCATTATGGTAGTGGCATATTTAACCTCGCCTTCTATAAGCTCGCTAATACTGTTGGTTGGGATACGAAAAAGGCCTTCGAAGTTATGGTTCGGGCTAACCAGTTGTACTGGACGAGCAATACCGACTTTGATGAGGCAGCCTGCGGCGTCAAAAGTGCAGCCCTCGATAGTAAATACAATGCTGATGACGTGGTTGAAGCATTCAGGGCTGTCGGCGTCAATGCCGATTGTAAAGTAGGCTAGCGATACAATATAAAAAAACTATTTGCTTAAATAGTCTTCAGGCACTTCCTTTCTGGACGGTGTCTGTTTGTCAGCTCGCAATAGATAGCGTTATGCGACTTGCGGCTGAAAATTGAGGAGGCAGTGACTAGCCTCCTTTTTTCCTGCGATAAATTGGCTATCGGTTACGGTTATTTTTAATTAACGTAAGTCATCTATCATGTGGTAAATGCCTGTTAAGAAGTCTCGGCCGAGTAGGCTACTGCGCTGGTCAGACCAGCCGACACTATCATCGGGTAATAACTCATTATCTTTAAATGGCATTTCGATGGTGTAAGCCAAGCACTTAAATTGATTGCCCACCCAGTTGGTGCCGACAGTCGCTAGCGCCTTGCCGGGTTCATCTTTATCATAACCGCGCTCATCCTGGAATTCTGGTGTGATAGCGAGCATGATTTTTTTAAATTTATCTTCAAGTGCTTTATGGCGTGCATCGTAATTAACGACGCCTTCACAGCCGGCAACAAAATTGAACGGTAATGCTTCATCGCCATGCACGTCTAAGAACATATCGACACCGGTTGCCAGCATTTTTTCACGGACGAGGAAGACTTCGGGGCTGCGCTCCATGCTAGGCTCTAACCACTCGCGGTTTAAGTTGGCACCACAAGCATTGGTCCGCAAATGGCCACGAACACTACCATCAGGGTTCATATTGGGCACAATATAGAAAACGGCCTTGCTCAATAAGGCACGGCCAACGCCGTCATCGATATCAAGCAGTCGGGCTAATAGTCCCTCGACAAACCATTCGGCCATGGTTTCACCCGGGTGTTGACGAGCGGTAATCCAGATGTTTCTTTTGCCATCACCTTCCTCCCCAAGTTTTAATAGCGTCATATCGCGGCCATCAAGCGTTTGGCCTAACACCTGTAGCTGGCAATCGGGGTGCATTTGGGCGTTATGAATTAAGTCTTGGTGACGTTCGTAGCTATACGGCGCAAAATAGGCGAAGTAGATTGAGTCATATTCAGGGGTGAAGGTGATCGTCAGCTTTTTACCGTCATACTGCGTTGGCACACGAAACCAGTGCTCGCGGTCATATGAAGCAACCGCTTGATAATCAACCCAGCCTTCAACATAGGCCGCCTTACCGGCATTGTTAATATGCATCACATGCTCTAAACGATCGCCATTGGCGGCGAGGTCAGTTTGCAGCTTAAAGTGGAACCACTGATAAAAGTCAGATTGGTTATCTTGTTTGATCTCTAGTTGGATATTGCTAGCGTTAGAGGCATCGATAACACGAATGTTACCGCTGTCGAAATTGTCAGTAATTTGCATAATCATCTTTCCTTCACGGCTTTAGCCAGAATGCGTATGGGGAATAGGGTAATGCGGTGGGGCCATTGCAAGCTGAGCTATATCAATGTCACGTTGAATGACAGTATCTACTTGTTAGATGCCTCCGTTTTTGTGTTGTGCATATTGGCGACATAATCGTTTAGTTATTAGATTGGCCTCTGCTGATGTAGAGCTGCTGACATTGCTTGGTAGGCTTGCTGCGTACCGTTGTAGTGAGGTTTCTTTAGGGCATAAAAAAACCCAAGCAAGGTTGCTTGGGTTTTAGTAGTTGGTGGGACGGCGGGATTTGAACGGGCTTTGTAATACATTGAAAAATATTCCTTTATGGGCGTAATCAGATGATCTTTGGTGCTTGTTATGGTGCATGCTGCGGCGCGGTGTATGCGATGATCATATGTAATAGACGCAATATCGTCCAGTACAGCTTGTCTTCGCTCAACAGCTTTCTCTATCAATAGCGGCGCTGCTATCGTGTTTTGTAAAAGCTATCGACAGTTGTTTCTACCGTTTTTACTATGTAGTCTGGGCGCCAATAAATAGAATAGCCAGATACCTTAAGGATTGAGGAATGTTTGCTAGGGAATTTAAACAAAGGTTAGTCATAGCCTTAGTGCTTTTTGTGTGCTTTCTCTCATCGTTTTCACAAGCACGTACAACAATATTTCAGTATGACGACGCAAACCGCCTTGTTAGTGCTGGCTATGATGACGACAAAAAGCTCGTTTATTATTACGACGCGATGGGCAATCGGTTGATTCATCGAGTTGTCGCTACTGACGAAACAACGGAACCGCCGGCCTCTTTTACCCTTAACATGCAAAATGACAGTGTTATTAGTTATGGTGCAGGGGTTACATTAAATTGGGGGGATGCGAGTACGGCGGAGGCCCCCCTATTTTACGAAGTATATTTTGGCAGTACAGACGACCCTGAGTTATATACTACCGGTGTAACAGAACCCTCACTCTTTATTGCGGCCTTGCCATCCGCCTCCTCATATTATTGGAGGGTGGTTGCGGTGGCTATTGATGGTACAAGAGTCAGTAGTGAAACTGTTCGCATTCTGCCGCTTGATACCGATAGCGACGGCATTCCTGATCATATCGAGGACGGGCTCTGCACTGATAGCACGAAGCTTGACAGTGATGGTGACGGGCTCAGCGATGCAGAAGAAGATATCAATAGTGATGGCTTTCTAGATATTGGCGAAAGCTATGCATGTATCGCTGATAGTGATGGCGACGGCATCTTGGACGGCTGGGAAGTGGTCAATGGCTTGAATCCGTTAGATGGCACGGATGCCCAGGAAGATCACGATGGCGACGGCTTCATCACGCTA
>NZ_RKHR01000007.1:0-68817 GCF_003752585.1 Sinobacterium caligoides | reverse complement strand
TTTGTAGCGGTCCGGTATGAGCTCACACCAGGAGTGCATCGGATAAAGTGGCAATACAGTAAAGACGGGAGTGTCAATACCGGCAGCGATGCGGTATGGATTGATAACGTCTTTTTACCAGCGGTGCCCGATAGCGACGGCGATGGTATTGTCGATGGCTGGGAGTACGAGTATTTAGATAGCTTAGATTACGATAGCGAGACTGACGGTGACAGTGATGGTATCAGCGATTACCTCGAGATACTGCACAACACTGATCGCGAGGATAATAACTCCTACCCTGTTGCACTAACCTCGTCGCCAGTGACGGAGGCCGGCGTCGGGCAGCGTTATCAATATGCATTGACGAGTAACTTTGCCTCGGCAAGCTTTGAAATTGTGCAGGCACCGTTAGCAATGACCCTATTAGACGGTCGATTGCAATGGCTGCCTGGGGCGGATGATTACGGAGAATTTGACGTCGTTGTTAGGGCGAGTGTTGAGGGGGTGCCGTCAATTGAACAGGCTTATACCCTAACCGTTTATCCGCTCGATGGCGATGTTGATGGCAGCGGGAGTGTGACGATAAAAGACCTTCTATTGCAGCAGGACTTTGCACTAGGGGCAAAGACCCCGACACCGTCACAACTGTATCGAGGCGACCTCTATCCGCCAGCGGCACCGGACGGCAAGATTGATGCATCCGACCTATTACTATTAGAACGACACGTGCTGGGAGGCCAATAATGTCAGTCTTTAATCGATTTAATGTGTATATTTTGAGCGTCATGCTCATCGCGCTGGCTGGCTGCTCGAGTGCGCCTTTACAGCGTTATGCTAAGAGTGGCGACATACTAACAATCCCTTTTGCCAGCATAAAAAAAGACACAAACGGCGAGCGTATTAATGCTGAAGACCTGACGGTAACGATTAGCTCTGCAGCAAGTTCAGTGCCGCTGCCGGTGACCGTGTTATCAACGCGGCGTGTTTTTGATGCGCCATCATCAACATTAAATCATCTTGCTAGAGAGGTGAGTGATATACCGGTTTATGATGGTCAGTGGTTTGCGCTATTAGAATTGAGCGACCCGAGCAGCGGTGAGGGACTCGCTTTACCGGCTGGTCCAGCTGTGATTTCAATCACATCGCCCAAGTTGTTAGCTTTTGATGGCAACGATCAATATAAGATGGACCCTCAACAGTTACCGATAGAGATTATCGAGGGGGCTGCCACCGCCTTGCCGGATAGTGTTTTGACACAAATGCAAATCATGCAATTTAGCCTACCTGAGCTAATGATTCGGCCGGACGGGTTGGTGGGTGACGAGTCCTTGGGCGGCGTCAATATCGTACTGAAATACACGCCGACAGATAGTGCGGAGTTCCTGTATGAGGGGGCTACTATAGTGATGAATAAGTTAATCCCAGACTCGAATACGCAGTTGATGGTCGAGTACAGCGAGGCAGAGGGAAGTTATTTTGCCAACGTTATACTGCTTAATCGGCACGGCTTTGTCGCGGGGTTGGATGAGGCTACCGCTACTAGCAAGGGCGTGACGATTAGTGCAAGCGATATGAAGAACATTACGTTACTAGGAACATATAACACAGGCATGGATATTGCGACCGAGGTAGAGCTTGTGGCGGATGACAGTTATTACTTTGATCGAGAGGGCCATCGAGTGGATAACGTGACGCCGGTACTCAGTTGGAGCCCCTAGGTCAGGGGGTTATTGCCTGCCATCATTACGATACTGGCAACTATCTAGCTTTACCTGAGCATGACTAACCTGATGCGTTAGCGCCTGCAGACTGATGAATAGATGCAAGATGAGTCGGTGCAAGGAACGCAAGCTTGTTAATAAAGCGCATGAAGAAAAATAAGTAAGAGCGAAATTATGAAAGTGAATATTACGCGTCAAGGTCAGCTGCCGAGACTATTGGCCATTGCTGTACTTTGCTGTTTTACCGTCGCCAGTTATGCCGAGCGCGAGGGGAGCCAGCAGGAGCAAGAACCACGGAAAATACGTCGTACCACCGTCTCGCCTCTAGATTTAACAAAGACGCCGACGATGGAAGACTTAATCCGTGCAGGCCAGTTAGGAGGGCTGCTAGATCCTACCGGAGAGCTTCCTACTGTTGAGGCATCGACCGATGTGAATACTCTGAGGCGAGGGCTGAGCGATAGCAACCCTCAGCAGGAAAAGGCACAAAGAGCGAAGAGGTTGCAAAGGGAACAGCGTAACAAAGCCATGCTGATGGGTTTTGGTGATGCCATTCAAGATTGGAATAAGCACGAATATAAAGCAGCTTATCAGAAATTTAAAAACTATCGTCGTGACTTTCCCGATAGCCCTTGGGCAGGTGAAGCTGCTCTGCATATGGCCTGTGAGGCGCGTTATAACGGCCGCTACTCTGAAGCCGAAGCGATTTTTAGTGAATTAAAGCAACTGCATGGGCAAAGCCAACATAAAGGCGCTAGGCACTTAAGCGATAAGGCGCAAAGCCGCTTGGGGGTTTTGAATGCCTTTAAGAATAACTTTGAAGGCGCCTTAGACGAGTTCACTGAGTTGCGTGAGTCGACGGATGACTGGCGTTTACGCACTTATGCCGATAACTGGATTCAGCGTATTAACAGCCTTAAGGCGAGCAATGAAAACTTGCTGGATTGTGGCACACGGGCACTCTCTGTGATTTTGGCTGAGCAGGGTAAACCACAGGCTGCCACCGCTGTACTGGCAGTGGAGCCGGAAACGCAGCAGGGCCATAGCTTAAGTGAGTTGAAAACGATCGCCGAAGAACACCAGTTAACGCTGTCGGCGTATAAACTCCCGGTGGCACAACTGGCTGAGATTCCGCTGCCGGCGATTGTGCAAATACCGGCAAGAAGCAGTAGCGACTTGGGGCACTACTGGGTCTTGGAAAAAGTGGTCGGCGACGAGGTGGTGCTTTACGACACGCAGATTGATCGACGCTTTCATCAGAGCCTCGCACAGTTTGCTCAAGAGTGGCAGGGGCATACGCTGGTTTTCGGTGGCGACAGTCAATTAAAGCCCTTTGAGCTGAGTGACGCTGACGAAAGCAATATCTTTGGTGGCTGCTGTGGTGTACAGGCACCAGAAAACGATTTAGGTGAACCTGAGAGCGGCCCAGATACAGAGGATTGCCCTAACGGTGCGCCGGTATGGTCGGTTAATCGAGTCAATATGAACCTGTATATGCAGGATATCCCTCTCTGGTATCAGCCTGCATACGGCCCTAGTGTTGAGATTAAGTTGAGCTATAACTCACAGTCGGCCATTGCGAATAATGAACCCTTTGGTAACAAGTGGTCGTTTAACTATGCCTCTTACATTGTCGTCGACCCCGGTAATCGGGCGACAGTGTTTAAGGCGGATGGTGCACGAACAACGTATGAAGCGAGCTGGGAAGTATTATGGCGTGGCTCGCAGGAGCAGCTAGAGACAGCTTCCCCTGATACGGAAGGCGTGTATGCCATCACGCGTGAAGTCGCCGGTGCTTATGAGATTGGCTATTGGCGTTACAGCGGTACTGATTTAGAGACCACGTTGACGTTAGTCGGCGAGCAGCACTATCAACTGGCCGACCTCACGGGGCGTATCTATGAATACGCCATCCCAGAAGGAACGGACTCGTTACAGCCATTCTTGGTTAGCCAGGCAGATGCCCACGGTTATCAGCTGCGCTTTAGCTACGACACGGATAACCGATTGGCGAGCATTACCGATGCCACCGGCTTGGTGACGCAGTTGACGTATAATGCAGAAGGTGTGGTGAGCGAAGTGTTAGACCCCTTTGGGCGCATCGCAAAGTTTGACTATGACGAGCAGCTTAACCTAACCAAGCTCACCGACATGGGCGGCTATTGGACAAAGTTGCGCTACGATGCCGATGTTTATCTTACCGATTACATTAATGAGCTGGGGCGTTGGCAATTCACCATTGAGCCTTCGACGCGGGCGAGTAACAATACGGTTATCTATCCAGCGCCCGGTGGTGCTATGTGGGAGAACTATCGCATCACGGTGGAAGATCCGCTGCATCAAAAACACGAATACTATTACGATGGCTACCACGGACAGAGCTGGTATATTAGCCCAAAACACTATGTTGACTACGTTGATGGCAATACCAACAACTATACCAAGGCGCTTAAGACACTCTATAAATTTATTCGCCTCAGCAGCGGTAAAGGTAAGATTAGTGAAGTTGTCTACCCCGATGGCAACAGCAAGAAGTACAGCTACCTGGCAAACAGTAATCACGCGACCAAGGTGATCGACAGCCGCTCGGGCGAGGTTACCAGAACCTATAACAGCAAGGGGAAGCCGTTAACAATTACCGATCGCTTTGGTCGACTGACGACGCTGACTTATTACGCCAATGGTGTCGACTTAGAGACCGTTACGACTGAGCTTGGTACCAGCACGTTACAATACAACGATGCACACCAAGTCACTGAAGTTGAGGATCATCGGGGGCGTGTGCTAACGATCGATTACGATGATTTTGGTCACCTGGAACGTGCGAACTATGACGATGCTTTTATCACCCGCTATGAATACGATACTGACCAACGCTTAGAGAAAACACGTTTTAATGGTGAGTTAGTAAGCCAATACAATTATGACGCGGTGGGCCGAGTAAGCGAGTTCATCGATGCCACCGAATTGGCGTTAAGCTACGACTATAACGACCTTAACTCGGTGATAAAAATCACCTACCCCGACCAGAAGACGGTGACGCGCAGCTTCTCGCGTTGCCCTCGGTTATTGGATAAGGTCACCAGCCGCGGCGGGCAAGACACCACGTTTGAGTACGATGCGATTAAGCAGTTGGTCAAGGTACGCGAGGCGGATAAAAGCGTCACCCGCTACGGCTACGATGCCGATGGTAACCTCGACACCTTTACCGATAAGAACCAGCAGCAGACACACTTCGGCCATAACGCGGTACGGCAGCCGAGCGGGCAGGAATATGCCGACGGCACCAAATACCAGCTTAGCTATAACGCGAAGGGGTTGCTGGAGACGCGTACCGACGCCAGAGGCACGGTTACGACCTACGGCTACAACGAGTACAATCAGCTAAAGACGATCACCTACTCCGATGCGACGCCACCGGTGACGCTGCATTACAACGCTCAGTACTTACTGGAGCGGGTCGAGGATGCCCGTGGCACGACGACGTGGGGCTATGATGAGTGGCGTCGAGTGGAAACGATTGATGGCCCGTGGCCAGAGGATACGATTCACTACGGCTACGATGACCATGATCGACTCGATTCGTTGACCCCTGACCGGGGTGAGGTGGTGACCTTTGGTTACAATAGCCTGAACCAGCTGAGCACCATTACCAGTCAAGAAGGCGAGTACCGTTATCACTACAACGGTGCCAATCCATTACTGGATCATTTAGAGCGACCCAGCGGTGTAATTAGCCGCTACCAATACGATGCCGTTAATCGTATCGAGGGCATTCAGCATGGCACCGAGGCGGTCGCTGCTAGCCTCAATAGCTTCACTATTGCCTATGACGAGCGGGATAATATTCGTCAGATTGATTCTGATCTAGCGACCATGTCGCCGCCGCTGCGTGAAGAGATTAGCCACTTTAATATCTTGAACCAGCAACTGAGTTCTAGTTTGCAGGTGGCGCCTTATCTTTATGATGCCGATGGCAACCTCACCGGGGGCTATACCGCGGACGGCTATCGTTTTACCGCCGACTACGATGCTGAGAATCAGCTGCGTGAGCTGAGTTATCGTGATGATGCAGGTGTTGAGCACAAAAAAGTCTACGTCTACAGCTACGATCACCTGCTGGCTAAGGTATCGACTTACCAAGACGGTCAGCTGCAAGACGAGCTGCGCATTGTGCGTAATGGCTTCCTGGCACTACAGGATCGTGACGGCAGTAATACGGTACAGCGTGAATACCTCTGGGGGCCGAGCATGGGCGGCGGTATCGGCGGCCTGTTATCGATGCGTCAAGCGGGGCAGAGCTACCAATACCTGTACGACCACAACGGTAACGTCAGCCAGGTTGTCGATAGCGCAAAGCAGTTAGTGGCAACTTACCAATACGACCCCTATGGTGTGCTGATCGGTTTCAGCGGCAGCCTACAGCAACCGTTTACCTTTTCCACCAAGCGCTACGATGCCGAGCTGGGCATGCACTACTTTGGTTACCGGTTCTACCTACCGGAACAGGGCCGCTGGCTAAACCGCGACCCAATAGGGCTTGCTGGTGGGATTAATCTGTATGAGTATGTGGGTGGCAATCCGCTGATTTATACAGACCCTTACGGTTTGTTTGAAGCAACTATGACCGGTTTCTTAGGCTTGGGTGGTGCGGCAGCATTAGCTGATGGTCCTTTTTTGCCAATAGGTGATATTATCGGCGCTGCGATTATCGTTGGAGGTGGGATTTATCTTGCTTGTAGTCGTGATGGAAATGATGATTACACTGGTCACGGTGAAAATCCAGAAGGTCAAACTGGAAACGGTGGAAGTTGGGATAAGCATTCTGGAAAGAGGGCTGGAAAACGATACGGTAGCGGGCGAAATGAAAGCCGTGGCAAAAAGAATAAAAAACACTCTAAGCCAAAGAATCCGAATAAGCGTTGAAAATTGTAGTTTAATATGACAGGAAAATATATGAATATTGATGATCTGGGGTTTGCTGGGAAAGTTGTATCGTTTAGTTCGGCGAATGATACTCTTGCAATAAAAAATATAAGCTTTCAATGCCAAAATGAAAGGTTATTTGTTGTGGGCGATGTTCCAAAAGGAGCAACAAATAATGATTGGGCAGTTGATCGACCTTGCGGAGTAGCTTGGGACTCCGTAACAGATTATATGATTTTCGACTCTGAAGATCAGTATGCAAAGCTGATAGAGAAAAGCTTGGAATAAAAT
Source organism: Sinobacterium caligoides (assembly GCF_003752585.1). Taxonomy (NCBI): domain Bacteria; kingdom Pseudomonadati; phylum Pseudomonadota; class Gammaproteobacteria; order Cellvibrionales; family Spongiibacteraceae; genus Sinobacterium; species Sinobacterium caligoides. The sequence goes on along the minus strand of NZ_RKHR01000007.1, from coordinate 61,897 downwards.
CGTGAAAAAGTAAATTAAAATGATGGGGAGAAATAACTTAGACACCCACAGTTATTTATCGTATTGGGGGCATTCAGCATGGCACCGAGGCGGTCGCTGCTAGCCTCAATAGCTTCGTTATTGCCTATGACGAGCGAGATAATATTCGTCAAATTGATTCTGATCTAGCGACCATGTCGCCGCCGCTGCGTGAAGAGATTAGCCACTTTAATATCTTGAACCAGCAACTGAGTTCCAGTTTGCAGGTGGCGCCTTATCTTTATGATGCTGATGGCAACCTCACCGAGGGCTATACTGCGGACGGCTATCGTTTTACCGCCGACTACGATGCCGAGAATCAGCTGCGTGAGCTGAGTTATCGTGATGATGCAGGTGTTGAGTAAATAACTTAGACACCCACAGTTATTTACCACTACCTCAAATAACTTAGACACCCACAGTTATTTGCCAACCCAGCATCCTCTTCTAAGCTTTAATCTACAAGCCTTAGAGGAGGCTCTAAAAATGCCGACAGCCCGTAAGAATTTAGTCAGTATCAGTGATACGCCGTATTATCACTGTGTTTCTCGCTGTGTGCGCCGTGCCTTTCTCTGTGGTGTTGATCCTTATGATGGTAAGGATTATGAGCATCGTCGTGAGTGGGTGGAGTCCCGTTTATTGCTGATGGCAGAGGTTTACGCGATCGACCTTTGTGCCTATGCGGTGATGAGTAACCATCTGCACGTGGTGTTGCGTGTTGATGAAGCTTTAGCGGAAAGCTGGACTTCGTTAGAGGTTGTTGAACGCTGGCATCGTATCTTTAACGGCACTTTGCTTACTCAGCGTTTTGCCAAGGGCTTATTGATACCGTCTTATGAGTTAGATACGCTGAATGAAACGATTGCAGAATACCGCTCGCGGCTCAGTGATATCAGTTGGTTTATGCGTTCGCTCAGTGAGCCGATTGCCAGAATGGCCAATAAAGAAGACCGCTGTAGCGGTCGTTTTTGGGAGGGGCGATTTAAGTCGCAGGCGTTGCTAGATGAGGCTGCGTTACTAACCTGTATGGCTTATGTCGACCTTAACCCAGTGCGTGCTAAGATGGCGGCAACCCCAGAAGAATCGAGCTATACCAGCATTCAACGCCGCATTGCAGCTGTTCATGATCAGCGCCAACCAGCAGAGTTGTTAGCGTTTGTTGGTGATGAACACGAACACCAACCCGATGGTTTACATTTCCATCTTCGTGATTATTTACTGCTGATTGATCAAAGTGGCAGAGTGCTCCGTGAAGATAAACGGGGTGCGATAGATGGGCGAGCGGCTGATATTTTGAGTCGCCTTAATATTCCTCATGATCATTGGATAACGATGACGCGTGACTTCGGTAAATTATTTACCGGCCCTGTTGGTACGGTGCAAGAACTGGATAGTTATTGTGGTCACCTTGCACGTAAACGACGGCACAGCGCTAGTCTTTGCCAGCAGTTGTTTGGTTAAAACAGCGTAGTTGTATAGATCCTGACGTTGTGTCGAGTTAGCGCTTGCCTTTAAAAAATGATTCTTACGCTGAGTGCTTCTGCGATGCACTTTTAGCGCATTATTTATCGTTATTCTGTATTTTCTAGTAAATCACCCAGGTGTTTGCGATGTTTTTCTTGCGATAGATTTGAGTGTAAATAACTGTGGGTGTCTTATGTTTCGGTTATGTTTCGTTTGGCCAACACACATTAACGGCCAGCGAGGGAAGCGCTGAAAAAGTCGTTGGTGCTAAAACCATTGAGGCAGGGAGTGGTGTATTGATCGCCAGTGGCGAACAGCTGCAACTCGGTGCCGTCGGTAAAATTAACCTGCAAAGCAACACGACGGCGATACTGGTCTCGCCGACCTGGTCGATCGGTAATGGTGAGGTTGACGTGTTAGAAGAGTTGTCCAGGCTAGCCGCAGAGGTGAAGAAGATCGCCAGCACCTGCGCCAGCCATACTCACCCGAAAGTAGCGGTGAGTAGTAGTGCGGGTTCCTGGAATGCGAGTGGTGCTGCAGCGGGTGAAGTGAAGAGCCGGGTTGATGGGGTTAGGAGATAAGGCTACGCCTGTGTTTTAGCTCTATTTAATCCAATAAAAAAGAAAAAACATCTGGGTATTCTCTGGCTATAGCAGAAAAGTTTTTGATCGATTTATCCTGGTGATGAGTAACAACAAATAAACCAATCTCCTTGACTAGTTTGTCTGCATCATCATCTGTTAGGCCAGCTTTAATCAGTTCTTTCTCAAGCTCAGATTCTTTCTCAAGCCTTGCGTATACAGTTTCATATGCAAGTTCATAATATAGATTTTTTATTTTTTCTGAGTCAAACATGATTACCTCCTGCTTTATAGTTTTTCTCCGTTTTTTATCTGAGTACTGCCATCTTCTAATAACTTACAATCCCCCATGTAGACATCGAAGCCTAGCTGTGAAATCTTCATCCCTAAGACTTTTAAGTATTGAATATTAATTTCAAAAGGCGCGAGTGTAGAGAGTTCTCTCCCAATAGTTGTGACAGCGATCGAGGTCATGCTAAGTGTATCCATAGAGCGATGGGTGATATAAAGTCCTTTATCATAAGCTTGTAGATTAGTGTGATAGCCATAGGGAGCGTCTCCTAATACTATTGTGCTTCGTAGATGTATGTTTGCTGGATCACTTAGCACCCCGAGCTCACATAGGGTTAATAATTCATCCAGACTTAGGTCATGTACTGAATCCCTATAAAAAGTCCCGCCTATAAAATATTGAGCCGCCTTTGCGATTAGTTCTGCTTCTTCTTTAGAAAGGTTTTTTAACGTTTCTAGGGTTCTAAGTGAATAACTTCCTGGCTCCACAATCTCGCCGGCAAGGGCGCTTGCCCAAAGAGATTTCATCTCTTTAGAGCTGACTTTTTTAGCGCAATCTACCCATCGAGTGAAAAAATCTTCATCCACATTTTTTTCAGACGGCTCGTCTGTTCTCGAGCGTAGAATGCCTTCTGTGACCTTTAAAGTATCCTTTAAGTTATGCCCTTCTTTGATATCTTGTTTTGCTCTACTGGACTGGGTGAGTTCATACATGTTTAATGCCTCTAGATCCATCGTTGGCTCGATTCTAGAGGGGATTTTCTCCTGATAGTTTGGCCTAGAGAGCTGACCATCTCTATATTCCTTGATGCCATTTTTAACGTCATCAACATCGATATCAGTTTGTACTTTTCTTAATCTACTGTCGCATTCAGCCTCAGACTTGGCTTTTTCCACGTTTCTAATTGATTTCGATTTTAAGTAGCCAAGGCCAAGATGTGAATTATCCACTAATTCCCAAAGTTTTCTGACTGCATCTACGGGACTGGTAAAATCATCAAGATCTGTCATTTATCTATACCGAATTATTATTTGATAGGAGCTTGTCTAGTTAAAACAGAGATATTGCGCCATTGTAAGGTTTTTGAAGGACGTCGGAATAAAGGCCGAATATTATCTATTCGCAATCGCAGTCTTCACATCAGGCATGTTTACGTTGTGGGGAGATTTACCGATCGATGGAGACCAACTCATCGCGACGCCATTGCAGGCTAGAACAGTACCAACTTCGCTTACCCAGTAACAAGCATTAGTGTTAATTTCTAAAACCGCTGTGCCGCCCAGTAGTGGCGCAGTATTAAACTTCACTCCTCGCTTACCAATTTGGGTCGCCCTGACTTTACCGATTGCGACAGAGTCCATACGAGAAACACTGTGCTCAGCTTGTGTTTGGGCCGTCTTTTCCGAATGTTCGACGCTGATGGCAAAGCACCCCCCCGATAAAAATATCATGACAAATACAGTCTTAGCGATCTGCTTACGGCCTAGGTTCTTCGCGGGGTCTGGCTTAATCCATGCGGCAATGCCACCCACTGCGGCCAATGCAAAAATACAACCGAAAAAAAACCACATAATAAACTCCCTTAATTTATTGTTATCAATCCCTGGCTCGCATTCTAAGCGGGTTTATCGCCTCATCGAGCTACAGCCCCCGTGTATCCTACATCATAGGGCCGTGAGAATAAAAACACTCCTCCACTGCCGCCTTTTCGCACGTTTTTTGAACGATTTTGCAATGGTTTGAATCGATGGTTAGGCTGTGAGGCTTATGGTAGCGGAGGTGAGCGCCATTCGTGAGCTGCAAGAGTTGCAAAGGAGAGTAAATATTTGCAGCTTTCCGGATCAACTTATTAACAAATAATTAGATAGTGTTGACGGCCGTTACCACTTGGTTACCATTCCGTTACCACTTTTAATATAGCTTTTCATCGAGACGAAAAAAAACCTTACAAAGCAGTGCTTTATAAGGTTTTGTTTGGTGGAGACGGCGGGATTTGAACCCGCGTCCGTCAGCCCTCTGCCAGAGGTTCTACATGCTTAGTTCCATCAATTAATTTAACTGCAATCAGCCCGATGGGCAGGACGATATTAGCGAGCTTATTAAGTGTTTCGCCGCGCGGTCATAAGCATACGTTGCTGGCTAGTTTGTTCTATATGACAGTCACTTTCCGTTTACAAACATCCGTTGGTGACTGCTAACGGGCTTAAGCCGCTAGAGCGTAGTTGTCGTCGTTGGCAACTAATAGTATTCAGCTTTGATTTTACGTGATTCGCTGACATCACGGCATGCGCCCAAGGTTTTGGCACCGGCGTCGAATCCTAATCGTCCCCGCGCCTGGTTGGGATCATTGTTAGCGAGATAGAGAGCTTATCCTCTAGCTGCTACTGTGACTTCCGTCGGCAGGCGTGCTTTACCCTTAGAGTAAGCGGCCATTGTAAATCAGTGGCCAAGAAACAACAACCGCCGCGGTAGCGACGGTGTGTCTTTTTTCTCTGTGCTGGTGCTTGAAGGGGGGTTAACGATTGCGCTCGCGCATCGCGCGGCTCACTTCGAGCTTGCCCTGTTGATCTTTTAGCGCGGCACGTTTGTCGTGATCTTTCTTACCCTTAGCGAGACAGACCTCGAGTTTGATCAGGTGTTTCTTCCAGTACATCGCGGTGGCGACGCAGGAATAACCTTTCTGACTCACGGCCTGATGAATCTTCGCTAGCTCTTTCTTGTTTAACAGTAGCTTGCGATAGCGCATCGGGTCGGCGATCACATGTGTACTAGCCGTCTTCAGCGGTTCGATATGCGTGCCGAGGAGAAAGGCTTCGCCATTTTTCAGGAACACGTAACTGTCGACCAGCTGGCACTTGCCCGCTCGTAAACTTTTGACTTCCCAGCCAGTCAAGGCGATACCCGCTTCGAATTTAGTTTCGATGTGGTAATCGTGTTTCGCTCTCTTGTTGAGGGCGATGGTATTGCTGGATTGCTTTGGTTTCTTTTTTGCCATGGCGGCGATTATAAAGGGAGTTGTCGGGCTTTGCATCCATGATGAAGCCAGATGGTTGAATTTGTTGTGCTGGGGCTGATTTTCATCGCAATAGGTGGGCTTTCTGGTGGCTCGCTGCGCCGGCGGCTGAATAATGTCAGCAGATTCGGTAGAATGGCGCTTTGTGATAGTCGCCGAGGCGAGTGGTAGTAAATAGTTATGGTAGAGATCAATCGCAGCGCGTTGTTGCCGTATTCGGCGGCGCGGCTCTTTTCTATGGTCAACGATGTGGCCGCATACCCGGAGTATATGGAAGGGTGTGTCGGCACCGAGGTGTTTGAGGCCAGTGCCGAGCACATGAAGGCGCGCCTGGACTTGGCCAAGGGGCCGCTGAAGTACAGCATCGTTACCGAAAACACCCTACATCAAGACGCCTCGATCGTGATGACGCTGGTCGAGGGGCCGCTGCAGGATTTCGAGGGGCTCTGGACCTTTACCGCACTGGGTGAGGAGGCTTGTAAGGTCAGTCTCGACATTCGCTTCAATCTATCGAGCCGCTTGCTCGGTGGTGCGGCGGCAAAATTATTTGGCAGCTTGGGGGCTACCTTGGTCGATTCGCTGAGTCAGCGCGCCCATCAGTTATACGGAAAATAAATCGATGAAAATAGAAGTCGCATACGCATTACCGCACCAGCAACGCATCTTTAGTCTCGATGTTGACGAGGGCACGACGGCGAAAGAGGCCGTTCAGCAGGCCGGTGTCGACAAGGTCTTTCCGGCGCTCGATGTCGAAACGGCGAAGTTGGGTATCTTCGGTAAGTCGGTGAAAGCCAATCAGGTGTTGCAGGAAGGGGATCGTGTTGAGGTCTACCGGCCACTGTTGGCCGACCCGAAAGAGGTGCGAAAGAAGCGTGCCGCCAAGGCCAAAGAGGCGTCATCTTAGCGGCTGCGGGCTAGCGTAGCGCTAGCCCCAACGGACTATAGGTCTTGCGACTTATCGCCGGGGATAGTGTTGCTGGCGTCTTTCAGCGGTGCTACTTCTTCACCTTCGATGGCGCTGTCGTCATCATCGTCATCAAAGGCTGCGTCAGCATTGATCGCCGAGTCGTCGTGGACGGCTGCACCGCCACCAGGAATCAGCGAGCCGGTGAAGTGAGTCAGCTTGTCGCCTTGGAAGTACAGGCTCATGCGCTGCTCTGGCTTCGGGCGGCTCTGCGAGCGTAAGCTATAATAGTAATCCCAGCGGTCATCGTTGAAGGTGTCCTGTAATAGCGGCGAGCCGAGAATGAACTTCACCTGGCGACGCGTCATGCCGGGTTCGAGTTGATCGACCATCTCTTGAGTGATGACATTGCCCTGGGCGATATCTAACTTATAGATGCCGGGGAATTCGGTACAGCCGGCGAGGGCCACGAGTAACACTAATGTTGTTGTAAGTCTTTGCATCAAGGTATCACTTAAAGTATCTTGAAAAGGAAGAATCATACCCTAACTGTCGCAGCATCGCGATGGTTAAGCTAGGCAAAATATTATAGGTCGACAATGGCAATAGAGAGTCAAGAATTAAAGAAAGTTGGATTGAAAGTCACGTTGCCACGGGTCAAGATCTTACAGATTATGGAGACGGCGGCAACCGAGGGCAAGCATCTTAGCGCGGAAGATGTCTATAAAGCCTTGATGGAGGTCGGTGACGACGTGGGTTTGGCAACGGTTTATCGGGTGCTGACGCAGTTTGAACAGGCCAACTTGGTGACTCGCCACAACTTTGAGGGTGGTCATTCGGTGTTCGAACTGACGCGCGAAGATCATCACGATCACATGGTCTGTACCGAAACCGGTGAGGTGGTCGAGTTCTTTGATGAGGTGATTGAGCAACGTCAACATGAGTTGGCAGAACAGCACGGCTTCGAGATCGTCGATCACAGCATGGTGTTGTATGTGCGTCGCAAGGAAAAGAAGTAGCGGTAAGTTTTGAGTAGTGCATGCATAAACTGAGCACTGTACGAGTTTGCGCATAGAGCATAGAGCATAGAGCTATAGAGCGTAGAAAAAAGGAGGGCTAAGCCCTCCTTTTTTACGCCTGCTCTAAGCGCAGCATCTCTTGTGCATGAGCGCGCGACTGCGGTGTGATGACGATGCCGCCGAGCATACGGGCGATCTCGTCGACACGCTGGGTGTCGGCGAGATTGTGGATCGCGGTCTTGGCGCCGTCGCCGTCGGTGCTCTTGCTGGCTTGAAGGTGTTGATGGGCTTGGCTTGCGACCTGCGGTAGGTGGGTGATGCAGAGTACCTGGCTGTGTTGGCCGAGTTCACGTAGCAGGCGTCCGACAATCTCGGCGACACCGCCACCGATACCAACATCGACCTCGTCAAAGATACGCGTACCGGCTGCCTGCTGGTGGCTGGAGACAACGCTAATGGCAAGGCTGATGCGTGATAGCTCGCCTCCCGAGGCGACCTTGGAGATGAGTTGTGGCTCCTGCCCTGGGTTGGTGCTGACGAGTAATTCGACGATCTCTTTGCCGGCGGGGCCGCGGTCGCAGGGGGTGAAGGCGAAGTTGATCTTACAGTGTTCCATGCTCAGCGCCGCGAGCTGTTGGTTGGCGAGTTGTTGTAGCTTCTTACCGGCGCTGCGACGCTGGCGGCTGATCTTCGTCGCCAGTTTGTCGTAGCTTTTTTGCAGGGTGGCTATCTGTTGTTCCAGTTGCTCGAGCTGGTTGTCGTCGCTGTCGAGTAGCTCGAGCTCGGCGTTGAGTTCGAGGGCGAGTGCGGGCAGTTGCTGGGGTTGGATGCGGTGCTTGCGGGCAGTCTGATAGATCAGACTGAGTCGCTCTTCAACCCATTGCAGTCGGGCGGGGTCGAGGGGTTGGCGCTCGATATGACTGGCGATGGCACTGCTGGCCTCGCTGACCAAGATCTGGGCGTTGCTCAGTAGTTCGATGGCCTCGCCTAGCTGTTCGTCCTCGCCGGTGACGGCAAGTAGTGAGCTGCTCGCTTGATGCAGCTGATTCAGCAGGCTGTTGTCACCGCTGTCGCAGAGCTGTTGGCTATGGTAACAGGCGGTCAGGGTCTCTTCGGCGTTGGCCAGCTGGCTCTGTTCCGATTCGAGGGCCTCGAGCTCATCCTCCTCGAGGGCGAGTTGATTGAGTTCGGCGCTCTGGTAGCGCAAGAGTTGTTCGCGGGCGCTTTGCTCACCGGCGTTGTCGTGGCGTAGTTGCAGTTGCTGCTGTGCTTCCTGCAGTTGCTGATAAGCGCCCTGCAGCTGTAACAGCAGGGGTTGTTGCGCGGCAAAGTTGTCGAGTAACTCGCGTTGGGTGTCGCGTTTGAGTAGCGAGTAGTGCTGGTTCTGGCTGTGAATATCGAGCAGCTGCTCGCCGAGCTCTTTAAGCTGTTTGACGGAGACCGGCTTGCCGTTGATGTAGGCCTTGGTGCGCCCACTGCGACTGATGATGCGGCGTAACAGGCACTCGTCGTCGCCGCCGATGGCCTGTTGCTGTAGCCATTGCCGGGCTTGTGGCGAGTCGCTGAGGTCGAAGCGAGCGTGAAGCTCTGCTTGTTCGCTGCCGTTGCGGATCATGTTGACGTCAGCACGACCGCCGGTGATGGTGGCCAGCGCCTCGAGAGTCAACGATTTTCCCGCACCGGTCTCGCCGGTGATGGCTGTCATACCGCCGCTGAAGTCTAGTTCCAGGCTCTGGGCGAGGGCGAAGTTGTCGATGCAGAGTTGTGTGAGCATGCCGAGTTACCTATAGGGATACTGGGTTTTCGTACAGTGACTGTTTGTTTATACAGCAATAATCGAGGTGATGCGAGTTCTCGGTAATTTTTTTTCAACGGCTCGGTTTCGTCGCTTGATTTTTATTGGCCTCGACCCCATTACAACTAGCATCCTACAGCTCCCGACGGTCGAGGCCTGCATCAGCGGCACGACGAGGGAATAGTATTGCGCTGGAGCCTAGTAATAAGGTCTTCGTATTCAAAAGATTAGATAGTGGAGTGTTGTTGTGTCAGAACAGAAGCAAGACAAGCAGGCGGAAGAAGTGGTTGATGTTGCAGCTGAGCAACAGGCCGAAAATACAGCGACTGAGGCAGTGGTCGAAGAGATTGTCGAAGAAATTGTTGAAGAAGTGGTTGAGGGCGAGGTTGAGCAGCAGGTCGATCTGGCGGCTCAGTTAGAACAGGCGCAGCAAGAGATTGCCGAGCTGAAAGATAGCTCGCTGCGAGTGCAGGCTGAGGCGCAAAATATTCGTCGTCGCTCTGAAGGCGAGGTCGATAAGGCGCGTAAGTTTGCGCTGGAGAAGTTTGCCGGTGAGTTGTTGCCGGTCATGGATAACCTTGAGCGTGCGCTTGAGGCGTCGGCTGAGGAACACGTGGCGGCGGCGATGGAAGGGGTTGAATTGACCCGTAAGAATCTGGAAGACGTGTTCAAGCGCTTCAAGATTGAAGGTGTTAACCCCGCTGGTGAACCGTTCGATCCGCAGGCGCATCAGGCGATGAGCATGATCGAGAACCCAGACTGCGAGCCTAATACCGTGCTGCATGTGGTACAGAAGGGTTACAACCTGAATGGTCGTTTATTGCGTCCGGCAATGGTCATGGTCAGCAAGGCGGCCGATAAGGGCGCTTAACGTTTTGTGTGATTTTTTTGCGCTGGCCCCTTGAATTCCATTGTCCAGCGCCAATATCTACAACAAGCAAAGATATCAGGGGTCATCCCCGTCGCTGTCAGGAGATGCAAAACGTCCCTCGGCAGAAAGTAAGATTAAAGATTTAGGAGAGTTAAAATGGGTAAGATTATTGGCATCGACTTGGGTACTACCAACTCATGCGTTTCGGTATTGGATGGCGATAGTGCCCGTATCATCGAGAACGCTGAGGGTGATCGTACTACCCCATCTATTATTGCCTACGCCGAAGACGGTGAGGTATTGGTCGGTCAGCCAGCTAAGCGCCAGGCTGTGACCAACCCGCAGAACACATTGTTCGCGATCAAGCGTCTCATCGGTCGTAAATTCGCTGATGATGTCGTACAGAAAGATATCAAGATGGTTCCCTACACTATCGCTGCCGCCGATAACGGCGACGCATGGGTAGAGGTGAAGGGCGAGAAAATGGCCCCGCCACAGATTTCAGCCGAAGTTCTTAAGAAGATGAAGAAGACGGCAGAAGAGTTTCTTGGTGAGTCTGTTACAGAAGCGGTTGTTACCGTTCCTGCTTACTTCAACGACTCACAGCGTCAGGCGACTAAAGATGCAGGTCGTATCGCCGGTCTAGACGTTAAGCGTATTATCAACGAGCCAACGGCTGCGGCTCTTGCCTACGGCATGGACAAAGCGAAAGGCGATCACACTGTTGCGGTTTATGACCTCGGTGGTGGTACCTTCGATATCTCTATCATTGAAATGGCCGATGTCGACGGTGAGAAGCAGTTTGAGGTGCTTTCTACCAACGGCGACACCTTCCTCGGTGGTGAAGATTTCGACATGCGTTTGATCGAGTTCTTGTCTGCAGAGTTTAAGAAGGATAGCGGCATCGACCTACACGGTGATGCACTGGCGATGCAGCGTCTGAAAGAGGCTGCCGAGAAGGCGAAAATTGAGCTTTCTTCTGCGGCACAGACTGAGGTTAACCTGCCTTATATCACCGCTGATGCTACCGGTCCTAAGCACCTTGTGGTGAAGATGACTCGTGCCAAGCTTGAGTCGTTGGTAGAAGAGCTTGTGGTTCGCACCATTGCACCGCTGAAGCAGGCGTTGGCTGATGCCGACCTGAGCACTTCAGAGATCGACGATATCATCCTCGTGGGTGGTCAGACTCGTATGCCGTTGGTGCAGGAGAAGGTTGCTGAGTTCTTCGGTAAAGAAGCACGTCGTGACGTTAACCCCGATGAGGCTGTTGCCATGGGCGCGGCGATTCAGGGTGCGGTATTGGCCGGTGACGTTACCGACGTATTGCTGCTCGATGTTACCCCGCTGACTCTCGGTATCGAGACCATGGGTGGTGTAGCGACAAGTTTGATCGAGAAGAACACGACTATTCCGACCAAGAAGTCACAGATCTTCTCTACGGCAGAAGATAACCAGTCGGCGGTAACCATCCACGTCGTCCAGGGTGAGCGTAAGCAAGCCTCACAGAACAAGTCACTGGGTCGTTTCGACTTGGCTGACATTCCACCAGCACAGCGTGGCATGCCGCAGATTGAAGTGACCTTCGATCTCGATGCCAACGGTATCCTCAATGTTTCTGCAAAGGACAAGGCGACCGGTAAAGAGCAGTCTATCGTAATCAAGGCCTCTGGTGGTCTTAGCGATGAAGACATCGAGCGCATGGTGCAGGAAGCCGAGGCTAACGCTGAGGAAGATAAGAAGTTCGAGGAGCTGGTTGCTGCACGCAACAGCTGTGACGGCTTGATCCACGCGACGAAGAAGACGCTGGAAGAGGCGGGTGACAAGGCGACAGAAGACGAGAAGACGTCTATCAGTGCCGCTGTTGCGACGGCTGAAGAGGCTGTTAAAGGTGACGATGTAGAGGCGATGCAGAAGGCGACTGAGGCATTGACCGAAGCGGCTAGCGGTCTGGCCCAGCGCATGGCGCAAGAGCAGCAGGCGCAAGCGGGTGCTGCTGGCGAAGGCGCTGATGCCGGTGCTGAGCAGGCCAAGCCTGATGAAAATGTTGTTGACGCTGAATTCGAAGAAGTCAAAGAAGACAACAGCAAGTAAGGCGCTTCTCTGATGTTGACGGAGGGGGTTTCTCTCTGTCGCATCAGCACTTTATTCAAGGCTCGACAGTAGGGTCTTTAGAAACGCGGGCCTACCGCGTTTTTTGCTATTAAAAATAGGCGATGTTAACCCATGTCAAAACGTGATTATTATGAAATTTTAGGTGTTGAGCGCGGCGTGTCCGCCAAGGACCTAAAAAAGGCTTATCGCCGAGTGGCGATGAAGCATCACCCGGATCGTAACCCCGATGATGCCGCTTCCGAGGAGAAGTTCAAGGAGGCCAATGAGGCCTACGAAGTACTGTCCGACGAGCAGAAGCGTGCCGCCTATGATCAGTATGGTCATGCCGGTGTCGATCAGCAGGGTGGCTTCGGTGGCGGTGGTGGTGCCGGTAACTTTAGCGACATCTTTGGCGATATCTTCGGCGAGGCGTTCGGCGGCGGTCGCGGTCACTCACGGGGGCCGCAGCCGGGCAGTGATCTTCGCTACACGCTGCAGATCGATCTCGAGCAGGCGGTGAAGGGAACGACGGCGAAAATTAAGATACCGACCTTGGTCAGCTGTAAGCCCTGTGGCGGCAGCGGCGCCAAAAAGGGTTCGTCACCTGTACAGTGTACGACCTGTGGCGGTGTTGGTCAGGTGCGCATGCAGCAAGGCTTCTTTGCGGTACAGCAGACCTGCCCGACCTGTCATGGTAAGGGTAAGATGATCTCTGATCCGTGTACGAGCTGTCATGGTCAAGGGCGTGTCGAAGAGACCAAGACGCTATCGGTGAAGGTACCGGCCGGTGTCGACACTGGTGACCGTATTCGCCTGGCTGGCGAAGGTGAGGCGAGCCCCGATGGTGGGTCCGCCGGTGATCTGTATGTGCAGATGTCGGTGCGGCAGCATCCGATTTTCGAGCGCGACGGCAAGCATCTTTACTGTGAGGTGCCTATCAGCTTTGTCGATGCGGCGCTGGGTGGCGAGCTTGAGGTGCCGACCCTGGATGGTCGAGTCAAGTTGAAGATCCCTGCTGAGGCGCAGACCGGTAAGACCTTCCGTATTCGCGGTAAGGGTGTGGCGCCAGTGCGTGGTGGTGGTGCGGGTGACTTGATGTGTAAGGTGGTGGTGGAGACGCCGGTGAGCCTGACGAAGCGACAGAAGGAGTTGCTGAGTGAGTTTCAAGACACCATGGACGGCACCGACGCGAAGCATTCGCCACGCAAGAGCTCCTGGTTTGATGGGGTCAAAAGCTTCTTCGAAGACATGAAGTAGCTGTTGGTGGTGAATCGTTACTAATGAGCTAGCGATTGACGCCGATAGAAAGCCCGCTACCAGCATTGGTTGCGGGCTTTTTGCTTTTTACTGAGCAAAAAAACGTCGCTTGCGGTATGTGCAGCTTCGCTTGGTGTACAATAGCGCGATTAAAATGAAGTAGCTTATATAGATGCATTGCCGCCGCTTCGTCGGCGAGACAGAGGATGAATAATGACAACACGTATTGCTGTAACTGGTTGCGCGGGCCGCATGGGAAAGACATTGATTGAGGCGGTCTCTGCTGCCGAGTCGGCGCAGCTTACTGCCGCCATCGAGCGCAAGGGCAGCTCGCTGGTCGGTGTCGATGCTGGCGAACTGGCCGGTGTCGGTAAAAACGGTGTGACGGTTGTTGATGATATTAGTGCTGTGGTCGATGATTTCGATGTGCTAATCGACTTTACCGCACCGGCGGCGACATCGAGCAATGCGCAAGTGTGCCAGCGTCATGGTAAGCAGATGGTGATTGGAACGACGGGCTTTAGTGATGAAGAAAAGGTGGCGGTTACCGATTGTGCTGCGACATCGGCGGTCTGTATGGCGGCCAACTTCAGCGTTGGTGTGAACTTGTGTTTCAAGCTCAGCGAGATTGCTGCCAAGGTGCTGGGTGATAGTGTTGATATCGAAATCACCGAGGCACACCACCGCCACAAGGTCGATGCGCCGTCTGGTACTGCGTTGCGCCTCGGTGAAGTGGTGGCAGAAGCGTTGGGGCGAGACCTGCAAAAGGTGGCGGTTTACGGGCGTGAGGGGCATACCGGTGCGCGTGAGCGTGAGACTATTGGCTTTGCTACCGTGCGTGCCGGCGACGTGGTTGGTGATCATACTGTGCTCTATGCGGCGGAAGGTGAGCGTGTTGAGATTACCCACAAGGCGAGTTCTCGTATGTCTTTTGCCGGTGGTGCGGTGCGCGCGGCGACGTGGTTGAGCGCTCAGAGGCCTGGTCTTTATGATATGCAGGATGTGCTCGATTTGCGCTAAATCGATATAGCTATAAAATATTTGCTTTGCGGTGGACGCCGCGAGGCTGATTGCGTATAATTCGCTGTTAGCAAAAGCATGCTCACGACAGGTCGAAGCTCACTCTCGATCCGCTAAATAATCAGCCGTTGTGGGCAGCCCAGCCAGCTAATGACAAAAGTGAATTGTGTTCGTTATGGCGGTTATCACATTATGAAAAAGCGAGATGGAGCGAAAGCTGCGTCTCGCTTTTTTGCAGATAGCCGTTCGATTAATTGCGTCTGCGTTACTTGCGTCTCTCAAAATCTTTCGAGACCCAGAGTAGGAGGTTTACTTGACTACACGTGCCATTCTAGCCCTTGAAGACGGCAGTATATTCCGCGGAATTGCAATCGGTGCTGAGGGAAGCACCAGTGGTGAGGTGGTATTTAATACCTCGATGACCGGGTATCAGGAGATCTTGACCGATCCCTCTTACGCCCGACAAATTGTCACGCTGACCTACCCCCATGTTGGTAACACGGGTGTTAATAGCGAAGATGAAGAGTCGAGCAATATCTGGGCATCTGGCCTAGTGATTCGCGACCTACCGTTGCTGGTCAGTAACTTTCGCAGTGAGCAAACTCTCTCAGAATACCTTAAGGAGCGTAACATTATCGGTATCGCCGATATTGATACGCGACGCCTCACGCGCATTCTGCGCGAGAAGGGTGCGCAGAGTGGTTGTATCATCGCCGGCGAAGACATCGACGAAGCGAAGGCGCTGGAAATCGCGCAATCCTTCCCTGGATTGAAGGGGATGGATCTCGCCAAAGAGGTGACGACTGCCGAGCAGTATGAGTGGAGCGAAGGGGTGTGGACGCTAGGTGCTGGTCACAGCCGTCCAGAAAACAAGCCTTACCACGTTGTCGCCTATGATTATGGTGCCAAGCGTAATATTTTGCGGATGTTGGTCGAGCGCGGCTGTCGCTTGACGGTCGTACCCGCACAGACCCCTGCGTCAGAAATATTGGCGATGAAGCCGGACGGCATTTTCCTCTCCAATGGCCCGGGCGATCCAGAGC
This sequence comes from Sinobacterium caligoides, assembly GCF_003752585.1. NCBI lineage: Bacteria > Pseudomonadati > Pseudomonadota > Gammaproteobacteria > Cellvibrionales > Spongiibacteraceae > Sinobacterium > Sinobacterium caligoides. The sequence goes on along the minus strand of NZ_RKHR01000007.1, from coordinate 46,529 downwards.
CATGTGACTACGCTATTGAGGCGATACAGCAGATACTGCAGACGGATATTCCGCTGTTTGGCATCTGTCTTGGTCACCAGCTACTGGCGCTGGCTAGTGGCGCCAAGACGATGAAGATGAAGTTTGGTCACCACGGTGCCAACCACCCGGTGCAAGATGTTGACACGGGGCGGGTGATGATTACCAGTCAGAACCACGGCTTCGCCGCCGATGAGGCAAGTCTGCCGAGCAACCTTAAGGTGACGCACAAGTCACTGTTCGATGGGTCGCTGCAGGGAATTCATCGTACTGATAAACCGGCCTTTAGCTTCCAGGGACACCCTGAAGCGAGCCCAGGGCCTACCGATGCGGCGCCACTGTTCGATCATTTCATCGAGCTGATGGCAGCACGCAACTAGAGCAACCGCTCTGAGCCGGTAACGGCGAGGCTGGTCCTCGCCGCTGTAAACAATTAAATCTTATTTAGCGCGGATATCCTCGATGCCAAAAAGAACGGACATACAAAGTATTCTCATCCTCGGTGCTGGCCCAATTATCATCGGTCAGGCTTGTGAATTTGACTATTCGGGTGCGCAAGCCTGTAAAGCGCTGCGTGAAGAGGGTTATCGAGTCATCCTGGTGAACTCAAATCCTGCCACTATTATGACCGACCCGAGCATGGCTGATGCAACCTATATCGAGCCTGTCGTTTGGCAGTCGGTTGAGAAAATCATCGCGAAGGAGCGTCCTGACGTTATTTTGCCGACCATGGGTGGGCAGACCGCACTAAACTGTGCGCTGGATCTCGATCGCGAAGGCGTGTTGAAGAAGTATAATGTCGAGTTGATCGGCGCGACCAAAGAAGCTATCGACAAGGCGGAAGACCGCAGCTTATTTGATGTCGCGATGAAGAAAATCGGCCTTGAGACGCCGCGTTCTGGCATTGCGCGCAGCCTTGATGAGGCGATGGAAGTGCTTGAAGAGCTAGGCTTCCCGATGATCATTCGTCCGTCCTTTACCATGGGTGGCACCGGTGGTGGTATCGCCTACAACCGCGAAGAATTTATTGAGATTTGCCGTCGAGGCCTAGATCTGTCACCAACCAGCGAGCTATTGATTGACGAGTCGTTGATCGGCTGGAAAGAGTATGAGATGGAGGTGGTGCGGGACACCAACGACAACTGCATCATTATTTGCTCTATTGAAAACTTTGATCCGATGGGCGTGCACACTGGCGACTCGATCACGGTGGCGCCAGCACAGACGCTGACCGATAAAGAGTACCAGTTGATGCGTAACGCCTCGCTGGCGGTGCTACGTGAAATTGGCGTGGAGACGGGTGGCTCTAACGTTCAGTTCGGTATCTGTCCTGATACTGGGCGCATGGTTATTATCGAGATGAATCCTCGGGTTAGTCGCTCATCGGCGCTGGCTTCGAAGGCGACCGGCTTCCCGATTGCGAAGATTGCTGCCAAGTTGGCTGTCGGTTATACCCTAGACGAACTGCAGAACGATATTACCGGCGGCGCCACGCCAGCCTCTTTTGAGCCGTCGATTGATTACGTGGTGACCAAGTTGCCGCGCTTTACCTTTGAGAAGTTTCCCGAGGCTGACTCACACCTGCATACGCAGATGAAGTCAGTCGGTGAAGTGATGGCCATTGGTCGCAACTTCCAGGAGTCGGTGCAGAAGGCTATCCGCGGTTTAGAGGTCGGTAGCTGTGGCTTCGAAACTAAGCTGCAAGAGGTGCCTGAAGGCGAGCGTCGTGCCCGCGTTATTTCCGAGTTGAAGGCGCCGCGCTCTGAGCGTATGTGGTACGTGGCTGATGCCTTCCGTATCGGTATGACGATCGATGAGGTCTTCGATGCCTGTATGATCGATCGCTGGTTCTTGGCGCAAATCGAAGACTTGGTGCGTGAGGAAGAGTTGCTGGCCAAGCGTGCGATGTCTGAGCTGGATGCCGACGAGCTGTTCCGTCTGAAGCGTAAGGGCTTCTCCGATCAACGTTTATCACAGTTGTTGGCGGTGAGTGAGAAGGAGTTGCGTAAGCGTCGTCAGCGCCTCGGTGTCCGTCCGGTTTATAAGCGTGTGGATACTTGTGCGGCGGAGTTTTCTACTGCGACGGCCTATATGTACTCGAGCTACGAGGAAGAGTGTGAGGCGCAGACCTCTGATCGTGACAAGATCATTGTGCTCGGTGGCGGCCCAAACCGAATCGGTCAGGGTATCGAGTTTGATTACTGCTGCGTGCATGCGGCGCTGGCGATGCGTGAAGATGGTTATGAGACCATCATGGTTAACTGTAACCCTGAAACAGTGTCAACGGATTACGATACCTCAGATCGTCTGTATTTTGAGCCGGTAACGCTGGAAGATGTGTTGGAGATCGTCGATCTCGAACAGCCAAAAGGTGTGATCGTACAGTTTGGTGGACAGACTCCGCTGAAGCTGGCGATGGAGCTCGAGGCCGCTGGTGTGCCGATTATTGGTACCAGTACCGATGCGATTGACCGCGCAGAGGATCGTGAGCGCTTCCAGCAAATGCTAGAGCGTCTACAAATTAAGCAGCCACCAAACACCACGGTGCGCTCTGTTGAGGAGGCGGTTGGTGCCGCCGAGCAGATTGGCTATCCGTTGGTGGTTCGCCCCTCCTATGTTTTGGGTGGCCGTGCGATGGAGATTGTCTACAACGAAGACGAGCTGCGCCGTTATATGCGTGAAGCGGTACAGGTTTCCGATGATTCGCCAATCCTACTCGATCACTTCCTCAATGCGGCGATCGAAGTCGATATTGATGCGGTTTCAGACGGTGAGTTGGTGGTTATTGGCTCTATCATGCAGCATATTGAGCAGGCGGGGATTCACTCGGGTGACTCGGCCTGTTCGTTGCCGCCTTATTCGCTGCCGGCAGATGTTCAGGATGAGATGCGCGATATCGTTAAGCGCATGGCGGTCGAGCTGGGTGTTTGCGGTCTAATGAATGTGCAGTTGGCCTGGCAAGATGGTGAGATTTATGTGATCGAGGTTAACCCACGTGCCTCGCGTACTGTGCCGTTCGTTTCTAAGTGTATTGGTACCTCGCTAGCCAAGGTAGCTTCACGTTGTATGGCCGGCATCAGCCTGGAGCAGCAGGGCTTTACTGAAGAGGTTGTGCCGACCATGTTTAACGTGAAGGAGGCGGTGTTCCCCTTCAATAAATTCCAGGGTGTCGACCCGATCCTCGGCCCTGAAATGAAGTCTACCGGTGAGGTTATGGGCGTCGGTGTCACCTTCGCCGAGGCGTACTCCAAGGCACAGGTTGGCTCAGGTGAGCGCCTGCCAACATCGGGCAAGGCTTTTCTGAGTGTCCGTGACGCGGATAAAGAAGGTATCGTCAATGTTGCACGTGAATTGGTTAACCTCGGGTTTGAGATCGTGGCCACGGGTGGTACGCACCGCGTTATTGAAAAGGCTGGTATCGCTGCTGAGCGCATTAACAAGGTGACCGAGGGTCGTCCGCACACCATCGATATGTTGAAGAATGGCGAGATTGATCTAATTATTAATACGACAGAGGGCAAGCAGGCTATTGCCGATTCAGCCTCTATTCGACGCCAAGCTCTGGCAGATAAGGTCGTATCTACTACAACGCTTGCTGGCGGCTATGCCGTCTGTGAGGCGATCAAATTTGGCGAAGAGAAGGAAGTACGTCGCCTACAGGATCTGCACGGAGAATAGACAATGCAAGTATATCCAATGACGGTTGAGGGCGAGAAGAGCCTGCGTGAAGAGTTGCGTCAGCTGAAGAGTGAGGCGCGCCCCGTGGTGATTGCTGCGATTGCAGAAGCACGGGAGCACGGTGATCTGAAGGAAAATGCGGAATACCATGCGGCACGCGAGCAGCAGGGTTTCATTGAGGCGCGCATCGCTGATATTGAGGGGCGGCTGGGTAGTAGTCGTGTTATTAATATCGCCGACTTCACTAATAATGGCAAAGTGATCTTCGGTGCGACAGTAACCATGGTTAACTGTGAGACCGATGAGGAGAGTGTCTACAAGATTGTCGGTGAAGACGAGGCGGATGTGAAGCAGGGGAAAATCTCAGTCACTTCGCCAATCGCTCGCGGCTTGGTCGGCAAAGAAGAGGGAGATGCGACGATGGTGAAGACACCTGCCGGCGTCGTAGAGTACGAGATCGACAAAGTAGAATATATCTAGTCTTGCGCTGCTGTTGATTGGCGAAGCCAATTGACGCAGACAAAAAGGCCGGTGCATGCACCGGCCTTTTTGTTGTTACTATTTGCCGACTTACTTTTGTACGAGATTGGTAAGTCTTTCCTTGGGCTTCTTGGCAGTACGGTGCAGTAGTATGGTGTGGCCGATAGCTTGCACTAGGGTACAGCGACAGAGCTTGATGAGTTCGTCGGTGACTTGTTGCTTAGCCTCGCGGTCCCCTACTGCGAGCTTGACCTTGATCAGCTCGTGATCATCGAGTGCTCGATTAAGCTCTTTAATGACGTTTTCGCTGAGGCCCTTGCCGGCAACGGTGACGATGGGGTTGAGTTTGTGGCCGATGGCGCGTAGTTGTTTTTTCTCGCTGTTGCTGAGGCTCATATGTTTGTCTCGACGGTCTGGTATCTATGTTGCTGTGGCAGCGCAATGCAATCATTTGAGCATTTGTTGCTTCAGCGGATGGATTGTTTGGCTGCCAAGCTATGATCAAGCATAGGCTACAAGAGCAACGAGGATGTTGAAAGTTGTTAGCGCTTGCCGTTGGCAGGGGGCGCATTGTACTACTAATGGCGTCAGTAGCCATAAGTAGTTGCCATCAATTATGATAGCGGGCTGCCGGCATGATCCGAGCAGTTTTGGAGTTGCTGTGGAGAGAGAGAATGAGTAAGACATCGAAGGCCTGGCAGAAAGAACACTTCGACGATGAGTATGTTAAAGAGGCGAAACGTCTAGGTTATCGCTCTCGCGCTTGTTTCAAGCTGCTCGAACTGCAAGAAAAGGACCGTTTGGTGCACTTAGGTGGCACGGTTGTCGATCTTGGTAGTGCGCCGGGTGGTTGGTCTCAGGTGGCCGTTGAGGTGGTTGGTGATCACGGTCGTGTGATTGCCTCCGATATACTGCCTATGGACTCGCTGGCCGGCGTTGACTTTGTCGAGGGGGATTTCACCGAAGATGCAGTGTTCGAAAAGATATTGGCGGTGATTAATAATAGTCCGGTAGACCTTGTAATTTCCGATATGGCACCCAATATGAGTGGTATGGCTGCAGTCGATCAGCCAAAATCGATGTATTTAGTCGAATTGGCGCTGGATATGGCCAAGAGCGTATTAAAGCCTGGTGGCAACTACGCGGTGAAGGTTTTCCAGGGCGAGGGGTTTGATCAATACCTCGCAGAATGCCGCAAAACCTTTAAAACTGTGTTGATTCGTAAGCCGAAATCATCAAGGGCACGTTCTAAAGAAGTCTACATTGTCGGCAAGGGCTTTAAGGCTCATTAATTTATTGGCTAAGAAGCAGCTTAATAGCTATTTTAGTCCTGAAATTTGACATAGTATGTGTGTCTAGTAACGTGAATTATTTCAGTGGGACACGTCTGCGAAAAGCCGGCGGTATTTGGAGAGGATTATTCGTTGAACGATATGGTTAAGAATCTGTTGTTGTGGCTGGTTATTGCGGCAGTGTTGCTGACTGTTTTTAACAACTTCACGACACCGCCGAACACCAAGAAGCTGGACTATTCCAGTTTTGTGCAGTCTGTCCAGCAAGGTGAGGTCAGTAAAGTGACCGTCGATGGCCTGGTCTTCAAAGGTGAGCGTACTGATGGCTCATCTTTCGAGACAGTGCGTCCTAATATCAGCGACCCTGACATCATGAACGACCTGTTGAAAAACAAGGTCCAGGTGACGGGTAAGGCGCCAGAGCAACAGAGCATTTGGACTCAGTTATTGGTTGCGAGCTTCCCAATCCTGCTGATCGTCGCCGTGTTTATGTTTTTCATGCGCCAGATGCAGGGCGGTGGCGGCGGCAAGGGTGGTCCCATGTCGTTTGGTAAGAGCAAGGCTAAGTTGTTGAGCGATGATCAAATTCGCACTACTTTTGCCGATGTCGCCGGTGTCGATGAGGCGAAAGAAGAGTTGCAGGAGTTGGTCGAGTTCTTACGAGATCCGAGCAAGTTTCAGCGTCTGGGTGGTCGTATTCCTCGTGGTGTCTTATTGTCCGGTCCTCCAGGGACCGGTAAGACCTTGTTGGCGAAAGCGATCGCCGGCGAGGCCAAGGTGCCTTACTTTTCGATTTCAGGCTCTGACTTCGTAGAGATGTTTGTCGGTGTTGGCGCCTCGCGTGTTCGCGATATGTTTGAACAGGCGAAGAAGCAGTCTCCCTGTATTATCTTCATCGATGAAATCGATGCCGTAGGTCGTCACCGTGGTGCCGGCATGGGCGGCGGTCATGATGAGCGTGAACAGACCTTGAACCAGTTGTTGGTTGAGATGGATGGTTTCGAGGAGAATGACGGTGTGATCGTCATTGCTGCAACCAACCGCCCCGATGTTCTCGATACTGCTTTGTTACGCCCTGGCCGTTTTGACCGCCAAGTGGATGTGGGGCTGCCCGATATCCGGGGGCGAGAACATATTTTAAAAGTACACATGAAGAAAGTGCCGCTGAACGACGATGTCGAAGCGAGTTATATTGCCCGCGGCACACCAGGCTTCTCAGGTGCCGACCTAGCCAATCTCGTAAACGAAGCGTCATTGTTTGCAGCGCGAGCGGATCTTCGCCTAGTTGGTATGGAGCAGTTTGAGCTGGCGAAAGACAAAATCATGATGGGCGCTGAGCGCAAGAGCATGGTGATGAGCGAGGAAGAGAAGCTCAATACAGCTTATCACGAGGCTGGTCACGCTATTGTAGGGCGTATCGTTCCCGAGCACGATCCTGTTTATAAGGTGAGTATTATTCCGCGCGGACGTGCTCTTGGTGTCACCATGTACCTGCCGACGGAAGATCGCTATAGCTATAGCAAACAGTATATCTTGAGTCAGCTGTGTAGCCTTTATGGTGGTCGTATTGCTGAGGAAATGATCAATGGCAAAGACGGCGTGACTACGGGGGCCTCGAATGATATCGAGCGGGCGACCAGTATGGCGCGGAATATGGTAACGCGTTGGGGCTTGTCCGATGAGCTAGGTCCGCTGATGTATGAAAGCGATGATCAAGGCTACCAGGGAGGTGTCAACAGTACCGCTTCGGCGGCAACTCGCCAGCAGATCGATCTCGAGGTTCGTAAAATTATCGATGAGTGTTATGCCAGGTCTACCCAGATTCTGCAGGAGCACCGCAAGGAACTCGATGTCATGTCGCAGGCGCTGATGACCTATGAAACCATCGACGCAGACCAGATTGATGACATCATGGCGGGTCGAGAAGTCGGCAAGCCAAAGGGCTGGGACGACATCGACTCTAATAAGCCGTCCAGTGGTGCCGGTGGTGCCGAGACTACTGAAGGTGAGAAGGATGATGCCGAGCAGCAAGCCGCTAATGGTAAGCCAGGAGGCGATGATGGTAGTAATGAGTCGTCTGTTGGCGGGCCTGCTGGCGAGCACTAAAGCTTGTTTAACAAGAGGCTGTAAGTGAGAAACTTCCTATCAAGCGGGCATTCATTGCCCGCTTTTTATTGCGGCGAAAACCTGCTGTGCGGTGATAAGACGCTGTCATTGGCGGACACGCGTGTAATGTCTGTGTTAAATGTGACGCCAGACTCCTTTTCCGACGGTGGCCGTTATGCGGGCTCGGTGGTAGTAGCGTTGCGGCAGGTTGAGCGTATGCTCGAGGCTGGCGCGGATATCATCGATGTCGGTGGTGAATCGACGCGGCCAGGAGCCGCAGTGGTCAGCGCTGAAGAGGAGTTGCAGCGAGTTGCCCCTGTAGTTGAGGCGATTAAGCAGCGCTTTGATGTCATCGTTTCGGTCGATACTAGTACGCCCGAGGTGATGACGGCGGCGGCGAAGGTCGGTGCAGGAATGATTAATGATGTGCGTGCGCTGAGTCGTGAGGGTGCTATGAAGGCGGCTGCGAGCACGGGCTTGCCTGTTTGCTTGATGCATATGCAGGGGCAGCCGGTCGCGATGCAAGATAATCCGCGCTATCAAGATGTTGTTGATGAGGTCGGTCAGCACTTGTTGGCGAGAGCAGAGGCCTGTGTTGCTGCTGGTATAGCGCAAGATCGCCTGTTACTTGATCCAGGTTTTGGCTTTGGTAAGACGCTGGAGCATAATCTACAGCTGTTCTCCAGTCTCGAGACGATGGCTGGCTGGCGCTACCCGCTATTAATCGGAGTATCACGCAAGTCGATGGTCGGTGGTGTTACAGGTAAGCCTGTCGATGAGCGTTTGGCGGGCAGCTTAGCGTTTGCTATGTTGGCTGCAATGCAGGGGGCGGCGATTGTTCGCGTCCACGATACCGGCGAAACAAAAGATGTTTTACGGGTGCTTGGAGCGGTGGCTTCGAGACTCAAGGAGTGAAGGGTTATGTCGCGCAAATATTTCGGAACAGATGGAATTAGAGGTCTGGTTGGCAGGGCGCCGATTACGGCAGATTTTGTGCTGAGACTTGGTTGGGCAGCAGGTAAGGTGCTGGCTGGTAATGCGGGAGAGAGTCGGGCCAAGGTCATTATTGGCAAGGATACGCGAATCTCTGGTTATATGTTTGAGTCAGCACTGGAGGCGGGCTTGGTTGCAGCAGGGGTCGATGTGTTGTTGTTGGGGCCGATGCCGACGCCGGCAATTGCCTATTTGACGCGAACGTTTAATGCCCAAGCTGGCATCGTTATTAGCGCCTCGCACAATCCTTACTATGATAACGGCATTAAGTTTTTCTCGGCTGCAGGTAGCAAACTGTCCGATGACATTGAGTTGGCGATTGAGGCGATGCTTGATGAACCTATGACGACAAATCAGTCTGGTGATTTGGGTAAGGTGACTCGTGTCGATGATGCTGCCGGACGCTATATAGAATACTGTAAGTCAACCGTGCCGATGGGCATGTCACTCGCTGATTATAAAATTGTTTTAGATTGTGCTCATGGCGCGACTTATCATGTCGCCCCCGCAGTGTTTAAAGAGTTAGGCGCAGAGGTGGTGGTGATTGGTGCGCAGCCGAATGGTTTGAATATTAATGATGCGGTCGGCTCCACTAGTCCAGAGCAGCTCCAACAGGCGGTTTTGGAGCATGAAGCGGACTTAGGTATCGCTTTTGATGGCGATGGAGATCGAGTCTGTTGTGTCGACCAGACCGGCGAAGTGGTTGATGGTGATGAGATCCTTTATGTTATTGCCTCGGCGCGCCGTGCTCGCGGCGGCTGCCCTGGCGTGGTGGGCACGCTGATGTCAAACCTAGGCTTTGAGTTGGCGCTGAGGGCTCAGAATATCGATTTTGAGCGAGCCAATGTTGGTGACCGTTACGTGATGGCGGAGATGCGTAAGACAGGTTGGCTGCTCGGTGGTGAGTCATCCGGGCATATTATTTGTTCGGATGTGTCGACTACTGGCGATGGTATTGTTGCGGCTTTGCAGGTGATGCACGCGTTGACCGATAGTGCCCGCTCGTTGTTTGAGTTGAAGAGTGGGATGAGCAAGTTTCCGCAGCGCATGATCAACGTTAAGGGGGTTAATAAAGCGGGCTTGGCGAGCAATAAAGAGGTGTCGGCAGCCGTCGCAGAGGTTGAAACTGAGTTGGCGGACAAGGGGCGAGTGTTGTTAAGGCCCTCTGGTACAGAGCCGGTGATTCGAGTGATGGTTGAGGGGGAGGACGCCGAGCAGGTAGGGCGGCTAGCGGAACTGTTGGCAGTCGTTGTGCAAAAGGCGTTGGCGGAGTAAGTGAATGAGGCCGCTTGCTGTCTTCATTCTCTTGTGCTTGTCAGGCTGCTGTAATCTCGGTAATATTGGCGCCCGCTCAAAGAGGTAGTAACCATGCGACAACCCTTGGTAATAGGAAACTGGAAGATGAACGGCTCAAGTGAGTCGATCAGTGCGTTGCTTTCTGGTGTTGTTGCAGGTCTTGGTGAAAGTGATGGCGCGAAGGTCGCTGTCTGCCCGAGCTTTGTCTATATACCGAGCGTAATAGCACAGCTCCAGGGTGAGGCGATCGAGGTGGGGGCGCAGAATGTTGCTGAGCAGCAATCGGGTGCCTTTACCGGCGAAATCTCCGTGGCAATGCTGAAGGATATTGGTTGTCGCTATGTTATCGTGGGACACTCAGAGCGTCGGGCGCTATTTGCAGAGTCTGATGTTCAGGTGGCGAGGAAATTTATACAAGTTAAAGACGCGGGGTTGTTACCGGTGTTGTGCGTAGGTGAAAATCTAGCAGAGCGCGAATCCGGACAAGCCTTGGCCGTTATTGAGGCTCAGTTACAGGCCGTTCTCACCGAGGCTGGCGCCGGCTGCTTTGAATCAGCTGTCGTAGCTTACGAGCCTATTTGGGCAATCGGTACGGGCAAGACTGCGACACCGGAGCAGGCGCAAGAGGTGCATAAGTATGTACGAGATTTTATTGCGCGTGAAAGTAAAAGTACTGCCGACAAGCTACAGATATTGTACGGTGGGAGTGTTAAGGCGGCTAATGCTGCTGAGTTGTTTGCGCAGCAGGATATTGATGGCGCATTAGTGGGTGGGGCTGCGTTAAGCGCCACTGAATTTGTGACAATTTGCAAGGCTACAAATAAGTAATTATGGAACAGTTAATCGTTGTGCTACATGTTTTATTCGCGGTCGCGATCATTGCGCTCATTCTTTTGCAGCATGGTAAGGGAGCTGATGCGGGTGCATCTTTCGGCTCTGGCGCCTCGCAGACCGTCTTTGGCGGCTCGGGTAGTGGTAATGCGTTGACTCGCAGTACAGCAATCCTTGCAACACTATTTTTTGTTAGTAGTTTTGCCCTTGCGGTAACGGCTAAGCAGAAAGCGGGCATTGAAGTTGGTGCCTTTTCTACTCCTGTAGCAGTAGAAAAGGTGTTAGATGAAGAAAACACGAAAAACCCGCAAAATAATGCATCAACAGGCTTTCCAGATGATGAAATTCCTGTAGAATAGCGGCCAGATTTACAAGCTTAGCCGAAGTGGTGGAATTGGTAGACACGCCATCTTGAGGGGGTGGTGAGCGTATGCTCGTGCGGGTTCAAGTCCCGCTTTCGGCACCATATATAAAGGTCCAGCATTAGCTGGACTTTTTTTTTGCATGCTAGAAATGAAAGTAATTAATAGCATGTTTGTTGTCGTTATAGTGCTTGACCTGACATTAGAGGATCCCTATAATTCACCCACCCTGAAATATGGGCGTTGGTGCGGGGTGGAGCAGTTAGGTAGCTCGTCGGGCTCATAACCCGAAGGCCGTAGGTTCAAATCCTACCCCCGCTACCATTTCTATAGACGTGAGGCTGTAGAAAGACAAGAATTTAACGGAAAACCCCTCACTAGAGGGGTTTTTTGTTTCTGGCGCAACTGAAACCTGTAAGTGGGCTGTAATTGGCTCCAGGCTGCGCAATTGGGCGGTGCCCAATGGATAGAAGGCGTCATCGAACGCTGCAATATAACAGGTGGGCCATAGGGCCCATTTTTTATTGTTCGATCTCGCGGCTGTCTAGCCTATTTAATGTTGATAAAGGTGGTTCGAATGTCGTCGAAGCAAAGTGCGATTGAGTTAATGATACTTCCGGCTGTTGAGGCTCTTGGTTTTGAGTTGTGGGCGCTGGAATATTTGACACAAGGGCGTCACGTCGTTCTGCGGCTCTATATAGATAGTGCGAATGGCGTCGGCATTGAAGATTGTTCCGAGGTAAGTCGTCAAGTTTCTAGTGTGTTAGATGTAGAAGACCCAATTGCCGCAGATTACACCCTGGAAGTGTCATCGCCAGGAATTGATCGCCTTTTGGTTAAGTTAGAGCATTTTGAGCAGTTCAAGGGGCATAAAGCCTCGGTCAAACTCCGCTTCCCTTTCGAGGGACGTCGACGCTTTACCGGTATCCTCAACGGGATCGAGGGTGATGAAGTGCTGATTGTGGTAGACGATGAAGAGTTCATGTTGCCTATAGATAGTATCGATAGAGGGCGGATCGTTCCCGTATTCGAAGACTAGGTGGTTATTTGGCAGGCAATGCCTAGCCGTAAATTTAAACTTACATCCTGTATCGATGTAATAAAGACATAAGCGACTGTGTAGACGGTTGAATAGAGTGAGGCGAGAGAATGAGTAAAGAAATTCTTTTGGTTGCAGAAGCAGTATCAAACGAGAAAGGTGTTCCTGAAGAGGTTATCTTTGAAGCGTTAGAAATCGCCTTGGCAGCCGCGACAAAGAAGCGCTATGACGAAGACTCGGAAATCGAGGTGACCATCGATCGTAAGACCGGTGATTATGAAACCTTCCGTAGCTGGGGTATTGTCGATAATGAAGCGATAGCTTTATTAGGTACCGAGCTGAATATGCAGGAAGCTGCCGAAGTTGATGCCAAGCTTCAGCCAGGTGATGTGTACAGAGAGCAGGTTGAAAATGTCGGCTTTGGACGTATCGCGGCACAGACTGCAAAGCAAGTTATCGTCCAGAAAGTGCGTGAAGCTGAACGCGCTAAGTTAGTGGCTGAATACCGCTCTCGTGTTGGTGAACTGCTTGGTGGTATCGTTAAGAAGGTCAAGCACGACGCTTATATCATCGATCTGGGGAATAATGCAGAAGGTTATCTGGCGAAAAACCAGATGATCGGTCGTGAAAATTTCCGCATGGGTGATCGCTTGCGTGCCATTCTCGACTCGATTAATGAAGAAGGCCGTGGACCGCAGTTGATTCTAAGTCGTGCTTGCCCCGAAATGGTGATCGAGCTGTTCAAGATTGAAGTGCCAGAAATCTCTGAAGAGGTAATCGAAATTCGCGGAGCGGCTCGTGATCCGGGCTCTCGCGCGAAAATCGCAGTTAAGACCAACGACGGACGTATTGATCCCGTTGGTGCTTGTGTTGGCATGCGTGGCTCACGTGTTCAGGCGGTATCGGGTGAGCTGGGCAATGAGCGTGTTGATATTATTCTTTGGGATGATAATCCAGCACAGCTTGTTATCAATGCAATGTCGCCGGCAGAGGTTGAGTCGATCATTGTCGACGAAGATACTCGTTGTATGCAGGTTGCTGTTGCAGAGGAAAACCTTGCGCTGTCTATCGGTCGTAGTGGTCAGAATGTTCGCTTGGCGAGTGAGCTGACTGGTTGGTCGATCAATGTGATGAGTGTCGAGGAGGCTGAGGCTAAGCAGCAGGCCGAGTCGGGACAAATCATGACGCGCTTTATTGAGGCGCTGGATGTCGACGAAGGTGTTGCTGAAGTGTTGGTTGAAGAAGGTTTTACCACCATTGACGAAATCGCCTATGTTCCCATCGAAGAGTTTTTGTCGATCGAAGGCTTCGATGATGAGCTAGCTGAAGAGTTGCGGGCTCGCGCCAAGGATGCATTGCTTACGAGCGCGATTGCAGACGAGGAGCGTTTGGACGGTGCTGAGCCAGCAGAAGATTTGCTGACGATGGATGGTATGGATCGTCACTTGGCACATGTGCTGGCAAGTCGTGGCGTTATCACTATGGAAGATTTAGCGGAGCAGTCAATTGACGATTTGATCGATATTGAAGAGATCGACGAAGAGAAGGCTGGTCAATTGATTATGACTGCACGCGCACCTTGGTTTGAAGACCAGGGCGAGTAAGACGAGGTAGAGGAGAATATAATGACTGATGTAACAGTTAAGGAATTCGCAGATTCAGTAGATAAGCCTACTGATAGACTGCTAACGCAAATGAAAGAAGCTGGTTTAAAGCAGACTGCGGAGGATCACTTGGTCTCCGAAGAGGACAAAAAGACTCTGCTGACTTTCTTGCAGAAGAGCCACGGCGAGAGTGGTGATACACCGAAAAAGATCACCCTAAAACGTAAAACCACCAGCACGCTTAAAGCGACCAGTGGTAGTAAGGGTAAGAAGGGCGTTAACGTTGAGGTGCGTAAGAAGCGCACTTACGTTAAAGCTGAGGCTGTTGACGCCGAGGCAGCGCCAGAGGTTAAGCCAACGGCCGCTGAGCAGGCTGCTGCTGAAGAGTTGGTTGCAGAGCAGGCTAAACAAGCCAAGCAAGTTGCCGAGGCAGAGGCGAAGTTAAAGGCGGAAGCTGACGCCAAGGCTGCGAAGCTCGCTGCGGCTGAAGAGAAAGCTGCGCAAGAAGCGAAGCTTAAGGCGGAGAAACTGGCGAAAGAAGCGGAGGAGGCCAAACGCAAAGCTATAGAAGCTGAGAAGCTTGCGGCAGACCCTTTTGATCCTGAGGTTATTCGTCGACGTGCGATTGCTCGTCGTAAGAAAGAGGAGCTCGAGGAGCAGGAGCGCCGTACACAGGCACTGCAGACCAAAAAAGAAGAGAAGCTCCGTAAAGAGCAGGCTGCGCAAGAGGCTGCCGCTAAGCGTGCTGCCGACGCTAAGGCTGAAGCAGAGCAAGCGAAGGCGGCAACTGCAGCGGCGGAAGTGAAGAAAAAGAAGACGTTGTCAGCTTCTAAACCTGCGGCAGAAAAAGATGCTGCAGCAGCACCTGCTGCTAAGCCTGGAAAGAATGAAAAAGGCAAGCGTCAGCCGTTGCGTCAGCGTCAGGCACCATCCAATACCGCAGGTGACCGTGGTAAAAAGGGTAAGAAGGGCGGTAAAAACAGTCGTAATAGTTACGAGGATAGCCGTAGCAGTCGCCGCAGCAAGAATCAACGCAACGCCGTTCACTCTGAACATGATAAGCACGGTTTTGAGAAGCCTGTTGAGAAAGTTGTTCGCGAAATTGAATTGCCAGAGGCGATTAGCGTTGGTGATCTAGCACAGCGGATGGCCGTGAAGAGTGCCGAGGTTATTAAGGTCTTGTTTACCTTGGGAACTATTGTCACTATTAACCAGACTCTGGACCAAGACACCGCGACTATCGTCGTAGAAGAACTCGGTCATACCGTTAAGCTGGTTAGCGAAAACGCTGTCGAAGAACTGTTGTTTGATGCCATCGATGTCGAAGATGAAGCTGGCACAGAGGTGACTCGTGCACCTGTTGTTACCGTCATGGGTCACGTTGACCACGGTAAGACATCGTTGCTTGATTATATTCGTAAGGCCAAGGTTGCCGGTGGTGAAGCGGGTGGTATTACCCAGCATATCGGTGCCTACCATGTTGAGACCGGCCACGGAATGATCTGCTTCCTTGATACACCGGGTCACGCAGCGTTCACCGCTATGCGTTCACGTGGTGCTAAGGCGACGGATATCGTTATCTTGGTTGTTGCCGCAGATGATGGCGTGATGCCTCAGACTGAGGAGGCGGTTGAACACGCTCGTGCCGCGGGTGTGCCTTTGGTTGTCGCAGTCAACAAGATGGATAAAGAGGGTGCAGACCCTGAGCGCGTGAAGAACGAGCTGTCTGCGAAAAATGTTATTCCTGAGGACTGGGGTGGCGATGTGCCATTCATGCCGGTCTCTGCAAAGAGCGGCGAAGGCATCGACGATCTACTAGATGCGGTGCTATTGCAGGCGGAGATGTTGGAGCTTAAGGCGGCTTCTGATATTGCTGCACGTGGTGTTGTTATTGAGTCATCACTCGATAAGGGCCGCGGATCTGTCGCTACAGTATTGGTACAGAACGGTACCCTTAAGCAGGGTGACGTTGTCTTGGCCGGCCTGCAATATGGCCGTGTTCGTGCAATGTTGGACGAGAATGGTAAGCCTGCTTTGTCTGCAGGACCATCTATTCCTGTCGAGATTCTCGGCCTTGATGGCCTGCCTGGTTCAGGTGATGACTTCCAGGTGGTAGAAAACGAGAAGCGTGCACGTGAAGTTGCTGAGCATCGTCAGGAGCGTGACCGTCAGGCGCGGATGGCGCGTCAGCAAGCGGCCAAGCTGGACAATATGTTCACGCAGATGGCTGAGGGCGATATCAAGATTCTGAACATGGTGGTTAAGACTGATGTTCGTGGTTCTCTTGAGGCGCTGATAGCTTCGCTGGGCAAGATCGGTAATGAGGAAGTTCGCGTTAACATCGTTGCCAGTGGCGTTGGTGGTATCAGTGAGAGTGATGTGAATCTTGCAGTGACCTCCGGAGCCGTTATGTTCGGCTTCAACGTTCGCGCCGATAACTCAGCGCGCGCCCTGATCGAAAAGGAAGGTGTTGACCTTCGCTACTACAGCGTTATCTACGATTTATTAGATGATGTGAAGAGTGCGTTGAGCGGCATGCTTTCACCAGAGTTGCGTGAAGAGATTGTAGGTGTTGCTGAGGTTCGCGAGGTGTTTAGTTCGCCGAAGTTTGGCGATATTGCTGGCTCGATGGTTATCGAAGGTACCGTCTACCGCAGCAAGCCTATTCGCGTGTTACGCAATGATGTCGTTATCTACGAAGGTGAACTTGAATCGCTACGTCGCTTTAAAGACGAAGCCAACGAGGTTCGCAATGGCGTTGAGTGTGGTATCGGTGTTAAGGGTTACAACAACGTGCAACCCGGCGACAAGATAGAGGTCTTCGACGTTAAAGAGATTAAGCGCAGCCTATAATGGTTGTGTGCGGTTAACGTTGCATTTGATCTTAGGCGGGGCGGTGGCGTACAGGCAGTTTATCTGCCGAGCGTCCCGCTCCGTTTTTGCTTTATAAAGACAGAGCGTCTTTAACAAGAGGTATTAGATATGGCTAAAGAGTATAGCCGTACACAGCGTGTCGCGGACTTCTTGCGTCGCGAGCTGGCTCAGCTGATTCAGTTCGAAGTGCGAGACCCACGCGTTGGCTTGGTAAGTGTTACTGATGTCGAGGTGAGCCGGGACCTGTCACACGCCAAGGTTTACGTCACCGCAGTCGATAGAGACACGCCGGAAGAGGCGAAAGAGGCGGTGGCAGCGCTCAATAATGCGCAGGGCTTCCTGCGCAGTGCGATCGCCAAAGAAAGTACTATGCGTACTGTGCCGCGCCTACACTTTGTCTTCGATGCCAGTATCGGTCGTGGTCAGCATCTATCGGCGTTGATTGACAAGGCCGTCTCGAGCGATGCGCAACGCGTTGACGATGCAGCCCCTTCCAGCGATCGTGAAGACGATCAAGTTTAGGGAGTGGTTGAGTGGCTAGAAGAAAGCGTGGCCGTCTCGTCGACGGCATTATCGTCCTCGACAAGCCGGCTGGTATGACCTCGAATGGTGCTTTACAGCGGGTAAAAAGAGCCTTCTTTGCGCAAAAAGCTGGGCATACCGGTGCGCTGGATCCTCTCGCAACGGGCGTCTTGCCATTGTGTTTTGGTGAGGCGACCAAGTACTCGCAGTATTTACTGGATTCTGACAAGGCATATCGCAGCGTGTTTACCTTAGGGGTAACTACCGATAGCAGTGATGCTGACGGCGAGGTAACCTCTACAAGTGATGCCTCTCTTGTTACTAGAGAGCAGGTAGAGCAGGCGCTAGAGGCCTTTCGCGGCGATATTCAGCAGCTGCCTTCAATGTTCTCGGCTCTTAAGCATAATGGTCAGCCACTGTACAAGTTGGCGCGCCAGGGCAAAGAAGTTGAGCGTAAGCTGCGTGACGTAACGATCTTTCGTCTCGATTTGATCGATTACCGTCCGGGGCCAAAGGCAGAAGTCGAGATTGAGGTTTACTGCAGTAAAGGCACCTATATTCGCTCGATCGCCGAGGATCTTGGTCATGCACTAGGCTGTGGCGCACACGTTAGCGTATTGCGTCGTATTACTGCAGGCCCCTTTGGGCTCGGTGAGATGGTGAGCTTGGAATATTTGGAGTCACTGGCAGAAAAACAGGATCATGAGGCGCTAAATGGGTTATTATTACCTGTTGATACGGCGGTGGAACATCTTCCTGAAGTCTATCTTGATGATGATACTAGTTTCTATATCCGTCAGGGGCAGCCAGTTATGGCGCCGGGTCTGCCGCTAGAGGGGTTGGTAAGAATTAAACTCGAGTCCGGTCAGTTTATCGGACTCGGAGAGGTATTGGATGATGGGCGCCTTGGCCCCCGTCGTCTAATCGCCGAGCCGCAAGAAGGTTCTTGAGGCCGGTCAAACCCAGCTGTAAATATGCACGGCTGGGCTTTTGTGTCGTAGATAACCTACGGCGCTTTAACCAGTGTGGTTACTTTATGTATTCGCACGCATATTTCAAAAAAGGTATGTAAAAATGGCATTATCTGCTGCAGAAAAAGCTCAAGTTGTCGCTGAATATCAAACCTCCGAAGGTGATACTGGTTCCCCAGAAGTTCAAGTTGCCCTGCTAACCGCTAATATTTTAGCGCTACAGAGCCACTTTGCTGATCACAAAGGTGATCACCACTCTCGTCGTGGTTTGATCCGTATGGTCAACCAGCGTCGCAAGCTACTAGACTACCTAAATGGCAAAGATCACGGTCGTTACACTAGCCTGATCAAGCGTCTAGGTCTACGTCGTTAATAGCTGTTCTGAGGCCCACACCAGTTTTCTGGGGTGGGCCTCAACAGTTTACATCATTGTAAATGCACATAGGCATGGAGGGTTTTGAGTGAATCCTGTAATAAAAAAGTTTAATTTTGGTGGCCAGGAAGTAACTCTGGAAACCGGTCGTATCGCGCGTCAAGCGAGCGGTGCTGTACTAACTAAGATGGGAAATACCACGGTTTTATGTACCGTTGTTGGCGCTAAGACCGCCAAGCCTGGTCAAGATTTCTTCCCCTTATCAGTGCATTATCAAGAGAAGACCTACGCTGTAGGCAAGATTCCAGGTGGTTTCATCAAGCGTGAAAACCGCCCGTCAGAGAAAGAGACACTGACTTCACGTTTGATCGATCGGCCGATTCGTCCGCTGTTCCCGAACGGCTTTAAAAATGAAGTGCAGGTGATCTGTAGTGTTATCTCTGCTGACAAAGAGAACGATCCCGATATCTGCGCGATGATCGGTACCTCAGCCTGTCTATCAATCTCAGGTATCCCTTTCGCTGGCCCTATCGGTGCAGCGCGTGTGGGCTACACTGCTGATGCTGGTTATAGCCTGAACCCTAGCTACGCCGAGCTTGAAGCGTCAGAACTGGATATGGTTGTTGCCGGCACCAAGGACGCGGTATTGATGGTTGAGTCTGAGGCAAAAATCCTCAGCGAAGACGTCATGTTGGGCGCGGTATTATTTGCTCATCAAGAACTTCAGGCCGTTGTGCAGGGTGTACAAGCACTGGCGGACGAAGTGGCCAAGCCTGTTTGGGATTGGTCGCCGGAAGAGACAAATGTCGAGCTGGCGAACGCGGTTCAGCAGCTTGTGGGTGAGCAGCTGGGTGCGGCCTACCAGATCAGCGATAAGTTAGCGCGTTACAGTGCTATCGGTGAGCTGAAGCAGAGTGCTGTTGCTGCACTGGCGGTTGAAGATGTATCTAAGGACGATGTACAAGGTTACTTCTCTAAGCTTGAGAAGAGTATTGTACGTAATCGTATTCTCGACGGTGCCCCGCGTATCGACGGCCGTGATAGCACCACGGTTCGTGATGTTCAGGCTGAGGTCGATATTCTTGACCGCCCACACGGCTCGGCACTATTCACTCGTGGTGAGACGCAATCTATTGCCGCTCTGACACTGGGTACAAGTCGTGACGCGCAGTTGATTGACGCACTTGAAGGCGAGCGTAAAGATCCGTTCATGCTGCACTATAACTTCCCTTCCTACTCTGTTGGTGAGTGTGGTCGTGTTGGTGCGCCTGGCCGTCGTGAGATCGGTCACGGTCGTCTTGCCCGTCGTGGTATTGCTGCTGTGTTGCCGGATCAAGAAGCGTTCCCATACACTATTCGTGTGGTCTCTGAGATTACCGAGTCAAATGGTTCGAGCTCGATGGCTTCAGTCTGTTCTACCTCGCTGGCGTTGATGGCCGGTGGTGTGCCGATTACAGCACCTGTCGCTGGTATCGCGATGGGCTTGGTTAAGGATGGCGATCGTCATGCGATTCTGACCGATATCTTGGGTGATGAAGATCATCTCGGCGATATGGATTTTAAGGTTGCCGGTACCGCTGAGGGTATTACTGCCCTGCAGATGGATATCAAGATTGAAGGCATCACCGAAGATATTATGGAGGTGGCGCTAGAGCAGGCACAGGCAGCTCGTTTGTCTATCCTCGCAGACATGAATCGTGTGATTTCTGCTTCTCGTACCGAGCTGAACGACTCTGCTCCGGTAATGAGCTCGCTGAAGATTGATGCAGATAAGATTCGTGATGTCATTGGTAAGGGTGGCGCGACTATCCGCTCGATTACCGAAGAGACTGGCGCTCAGATCGATATCGAAGATGATGGTACTATTCGCATTTACGCGGCTGATAAGGCCTCGGAAACTGCGGCGCGTAACATGATCGAAGGTATCACCGCCGAGGCGGAAGTTGGTAAGATCTACGTCGGTAAGGTCATTCGTGTCGTAGACTTCGGTGCCTTCGTTAACATTATTCCTGGTAAAGATGGCCTGGTGCATATCTCGCAAATCTCACAGGATCGTATCGAGAAGGTTTCTGATTACCTCGAAGAGGGGCAAGAAGTCAGCGTTAAGGTACTGGATGTCGATAACCGTGGCCGTATCAAGCTAAGTATCAAAGAGGCGATAGCCGAACAGAAGCAGGATTAATTCACTGCTAAACTGTTATTCTCATCGTTTTGGCGATGACAAAAAAGCCGCTCCCGGAAGGTAGCGGCTTTTTTTTACCCTGTAAAACTTCGTTATTGGTTAGTTGGCGACAACACGGTTTTCGATCAGCTCATTAACGACTCCGGGGTCCGCAAGGGTGGAGGTATCTCCCAATGTGTCGAGTTCGTCTGCGGCAATCTTGCGCAGAATCCGGCGCATGATCTTACCCGAGCGTGTCTTCGGTAGTCCTGGTGCGTACTGGATGATATCGGGGCGCGCAATAGCGCCGATCTCGAGACCGACGGCGCTTCGAAGTTCTAGCATGAGCTGTTCGCTCCACTCGTAGCCCGTCATCAATGTCACGTAGCAGTAAATACCCTGACCTTTAACATCGTGGGGGTAGCCGACAACGGCTGCTTCAGCGACCGCGTCTTGTAAGACTAGTGCGGATTCGATCTCAGCGGTACCCATGCGGTGCCCGGAGACATTGAGGACATCATCGACACGGCCGGTGATCCAATAGTAGCCATCTTCGTCGCGACGAGCACCATCGCCGGTCGTGTAATAGCCCGGATAGATACTGTAGTAGGTGTCGATACAGCGTTGGTGGTCGCCGTAGACTGAGCGAATTTGGCTGGGCCAGCTACCCTTGAAGGCGAGATTACCGGCCACAGCGCCCTCTAACTCATTGCCTTCTGCATCGAGTAGAACGGGGTTGGCGCCGAAGAAAGGACGTGTGGCTGAGCCTGGTTTCAGGGGTGTGGCGCCGGGCAGAGGGGAGATTAGTACGCTACCGGTTTCGGTTTGCCACCAAGTATCAACGATTGGACAGCGACCTTGGCCCACTTCTTGGTGGTACCACTCCCAGGCCTCAGGGTTGATGGGTTCGCCAACGGTACCGAGCAAGCGTAATGACTGTCGAGAGCTGTTAGCGAGGAAGCTGTCACCCTGTGCCATCAGGGCGCGTAGCGCGGTGGGCGCCGTGTAAAAAATGTTAACTTGGTGTTTGTCAATGACTTGCCAGCATCGTGAGGCGTCTGGGTAGGTTGGCACACCCTCAAACATCAGAGTGGTAGCACCATTGGCGAGGGGGCCGTAGATGATATAGCTGTGGCCTGTAATCCAGCCGACATCGGCAGTACACCAGTAAATTTCCCCGGGGCGATAATCGAAGATGTATTTGTGACTAATTGCGGCGCCGAGCAAGTAACCTGCTGTTGTGTGCAATACGCCCTTGGGTTTACCCGTGGAGCCGGAGGTGTAGAGAATGAATAAGGGGTCCTCGGCATCCATGCTTTCGGCTGGGCAGATTGAGCTTTGCTCGCCACAGAGGTCGTGATAGTAGATGTCGATATCGCTGCTCATGTCTACCGCGGCGCCAGTGTGGCGTACGGTTACTACGGTGTGTAGGCTAGGGCACTGGCGAGCAGCGATATCTGCGTTAACCTTGAGAGGGACGGCCTTGCCGCCGCGCACGCCTTCATCGGCGGTGATCAAGACTGAACACTCCGCGTTTTCAATGCGGTCTTTTAGCGCGTCGGGCGAAAAGCCGCCAAAGACGACGGAGTGAATGGCGCCAATACGGGCGCAGGCTAGCATGGCATAGGCTGATTCAACGATCATCGGCATATAGATGCAGACGCGGTCACCCTTCTTGACGCCTCTCGCCTTTAAGCCGTTAGCCAGTTGGCAAACTTCATCATGCAGTTGTTGATAGGTTATCTTTTTACTATTTTTTGGATCGTCACCCTCCCAAATGACAGCGATGTCATTTGCGCGTTCTGGCAGGTGCCGATCAATGCAGTTTTCGCTGACATTAATCTTGCCATCAACAAACCAGGCAACGTGGCCCTGGTTGAAATCCTCTTCGACGACCTTGCTCCAGGGCTGCTTCCAAGTTAAAAACTTTTCTGCCTGCTCGGCCCAGAACTGTTCAGGGGTATCGATAGAAGCTCGATACATCTGCTGATATTGCTGATCGGTAAGTAAGGTGTTGTCGCGGTACGCTTCGGGTACGGGGTGGGTGGAAATCTCGTGCATTTTGAATCCTTAGTTTAGAAGTATTATGAGGATAGGAGGCCATGCTTTAGGAAAACCTGGGTTCATCATAGGGCATTCGTCGGTGTCTTGAAAGTCTCTTGCACCGCTCTGGGACGGGTAATAAGTTACCAAAAAGCAAAAAGCCCGCACGATGGCGGGCTTAGAAGGGAGGGCGTTGGCTCAGCCTAGCATGCGACAGTCACCGTGTGGCGCAAGGATTAGGGTGACATTGTCGATGAGGCGAGTAGAGCCGAGGCGTGCTGCGACCAAGATGACGATGTCCTCAGTTTTTGCTGTGACGGCGCGCAGGGTAGCGGCATCGCAGATATTGAAGTAGTCGGGTTCGAAGCCTGCGGCGCTGAGGTCTCGAATGGCGTGGCGCTCCAGTTCGGCATAATTGTCGAAGCCGTTGGCAATGGCCTCGCGATATTCCTGTAGGATTTGGTGTAGGCGAGGGGCTATCGCCCGCTCATCGTCGCTGAGGAAGCCGTTGCGAGAGCTCAGGGCTAGGCCATCTTCTGCGCGATGGGTATCTACGCCGACGACCTCAACAGGCATACACATGTCATCGACCATTTTGCGGATGACTTGCAGCTGCTGAAAATCTTTCTTGCCGAAGATCGCGACGTCCGGCTGAACGATGTTGAACAGTTTGGTGACAACGGTGGCAACACCGGTGAAGTGGCCGGGTCGCGAGGCACCGCAGAGTGTCTCGGTAATATCGGGGACAGACAGTTGTGATTGCGGGCCGGTGCCGCCGGGGTACATCTCGTCGACCGTAGGGGCGAATAGGTAGCAGGTGCCTTCAGCGAACAGTTTTTCCTTGTCGGCTGCCAGGGTGCGGGGGTAACAATCGAGGTCTTCACCGGCACCGAACTGTAGAGGATTCACGAAAATGCTGACCACGACGCACTCACCCCGTAGCTTAGCCTCTTTGACTAAGCTCAGGTGGCCTTCGTGTAGGTTGCCCATGGTTGGCACAAAACAGATGCGCTGCCCCTGGGCACGGTTACGAGCAATGGCGTGGCGTAAACCGTAAACAGTAGTATGGGTTTTCATTGTTCGCTGCTCCTTGTCTCGGACTATTGGCAGTGATAAGGCTTAGTCTTCGTCTCTACCGAAGAGAATTACTGCGCTAGTCCTCTGATGACTGTCGAAACAGTACATAAAGTAAGCGATTCATAATTTTGAGGATTATGCACCAAACTATCTGGTCACGCAATAAATCTGTAACACATTACAAGCCTGATGTTACCTTATGCTACGCAGCCCTTTGCGCAGTAACGGTTTTTCTTGTTGATGCCGGGGCTGCTGTGAGGGGGGTTGCTATTTGAAACCGTGCTCAGGACCAGGAAAGGCGCCACTTTTGACTTCTTCACCATAGAGTGCGATAGCGTCTTGAATGCTGCCGCCGCTAGCGGCCATGAAATTCTTGACGAATTTGGCAGGTCGAGGGTTGAGGCCAAGCATGTCGTGTAGAACTAAGACCTGACCATCGGTGTCGCTGCCGGCACCAATGCCGATGACGGGAATGGTGAGCTGCTCGGTGATCGTTTTAGCAAGTTCGCTAGGCACACACTCTAAGACGAGTATGCCGGCCCCTGCCGCTTCAATGGCCTTGGCGTCAGCGATGATGGCCTGGGCCTGCTCAGGAGAGCGTCCCTGAACTTTAAATCCGCCCAAGGTATTGACCGACTGTGGTGTGAGCCCCAAGTGAGCACAGACTGGGATGCCGCGCTCGGTCAGCATCGCAATTGTAGGGCATAACCAGGTGCCGCCTTCGACCTTGACGACATGGGCGCCCGCCCGCATGACTTGGGTGGCGTTGTCCATGGCTTGTTCTGGGGTGGCGTAGCCCATGAAGGGAAGGTCGGTGATAATTAGCGCGTGTTCATTGCCGCGTGCAACGGCGGCGGTGTGGTAGGCGAGATCTTCAACGGTCACCGGTAACGTTGTGTCGTGGCCCTGGAGAACATTGCCTAGTGAGTCACCGACGAGGATGGATTCAATGCCGGCCTCAGAGATGATGTGGGCAAAGGTCGCATCATAGGAGGTCAGACAGGAAAACTTTTTCTTCTCCTGCTTTAAGGCGCTAAGAGTCTGAACGGTGGTGCTGCGCTGAATAGTGGTACTGCTCATTATATTGAGACCTCTGGCGACGAAACAACGTGTTGCTGGCAGGTAGTACGGTCTAGTGCTTACCCTGCCCGATTAGCCCGTATGGTAAGGTGATTGCGCCTGCTGTCAATCACTAATCATTAAATATCAACTAACTCGTAGCGATAATCTTGTGGGGATTGATTAGCTTGGCTGGCCTAGGGCGTAAAATTGCAGGCCGCTCTGTGTGAGTTGCTGACTGACATTGCTGACACTCTCGCCACAGGGAAGCTTTAGTGTCGGGGCTATATCGTTTAAGGGAGTCATGACAAAGGCACGCTCGTTCATGCGGGGATGGGGGATGGTGAGGCGATCATCATCGCAGGTGAGGTCGTCGTAGAGGAGGATATCAAGGTCTAGGGTGCGGGCTCCCCAGCGCTCTTTGCGTACACGGCCATGCTGCTGTTCGATAGTTTGCAGGTAGTCGAGTAGTTCGAGCGGTGTCATTGTGGTGTTCACGCAGACTACGCCATTAATATAGTCTGCTTGTTCGCCGGGGCCTATGGCTTTGCTTTGATACCAGTTGGAACAGCGAAGCAGGTTAATGCGTTCGTCGATAGCGATATCATTGACAGCCCCCTGAACCTGCTCAAAAGGGCTGTCGAGGTTGCTGCCTAGGGCAATATAAGCTTGCATTGCATCTCTCGTGTAAGGAAAACGTATCAGTCTTGAGTGCGGCGCATACCGCGTCTACGCCTACGAGGAGGGCGGCTGTTACGGTCGTCATCGTTGCGACCGTTATTATAACGCTGTCGCTCGGCGACGACCGCAGGGTCGAGAGGGTTGTCGAGCTGGAATTGAGTCCACCACTCTCCCAGTCCGTTATGATTTTCGCCTGCCTGCTCACGTAGCAATAAGAAGTCATAGCTGGCTCTGAAGCGTGGGTGGTGCATCAGACTGTGGGCGCGTTTGCCCTGTCGCTTGGTCAGGCGAAGCTGAAGCTCCCAGATCTCGCGCATGGGAATTGAAAAACGCTTAGGGATTGTTGTGCGCTTTAGTTGTTCCATGGTTGCGATGTGTGCAGCTTCTTGCAGCGCAGGTAGTGCCGGCACGCCTTCTGCCTCGAGCCTGCTGGCATGAGCACGGGTGACTGGCCAGAGTAATGCCGCGAAGATAAAGGCCGGTGTTACTGTTTTGCCCGCTCTAATGCGTAGGTCGGTATTGATCAGGGCTTGGCGAACTAAGGCGTCGTCGACTGGGTCGCCCTTGCCGAGAAAGTAGTCTGTCTCGGGGAATAGCTCGGCAAAGAGTTCGAACTCTTGCAGGCTGTCGTACGTGGCCTCGGCATAGCCCGACATAAATAACTTGAGGACCTCGTCGAATAGGCGGGCTGCGGGGATGTCTCGCAACAGTGGTGCCAACTCGGCGATAGGGGCGGCACTGGCTGGCTCAACGTCAAAGTCTAGTTTGGCTGCGAAGCGTGCTGCTCGCAACATTCTGACCGGGTCTTCTCGGTAGCGCGTTTCCGGGTTGCCGATCATTCGAATCAATCGGTTATCGATGTCATCTAAGCCACCGGTAAAGTCGTGCAGCGTGAGGTCGTCGGCACTGTAATAAAGTGCGTTAATAGTGAAGTCGCGTCTGACTGCGTCCTCTTCAATGCTGCCGTAGACATTGTCTCGCAATAGCATGCCGCTATCATTTTGCTTGGATTTATTGCTGTTCTTATGGCTGCTGACGCTGTCGTGGCTGCCTCGGAAGGTCGTGACCTCGATGATCTCTCTGCCAAATGTGACGTGAACAATGCGGAAGCGACGACCGATAATACGTGAGTTACGAAAGAGTGATTTGACTTCCTCAGGGGTCGCGTCTGTGGCGATATCGAAGTCTTTCGGTGATAGGCCTAGAAGCATGTCGCGAATGCCGCCACCGACGAGAAAGGCTTCGAAGCCGCCTCGATTGAGGCGATACATGACCTTGAGCGCGCTGTCACTTATCTGTTTGCGAGAGATATCATGTTCATCTCTAGAGAGAACGATGGGTTCGAAGGGGGTATTGCTGTTCATACGTGGTTTCCGGCGTGGGAACAGACTCATCAGCCAATTAAGCATTAAGTACCAAGTGGGCAGTGATCAGGATAGGGGTGAGTAAGTTGTCATTATGCCGATTCTATCATAGCCGATAGGAAGGGGTGTAGTGGAGTTATCAGCTTGCAGGAGGCTGTTGCTTTACGATGAGTCAATCGGAGGAAAAATAAGGGTGAAGACGCAGTCTTCCCCCACCTCAGGTCTCGTGTGCTTTTTATTATTATTATCTTTACCGGCCTATTTATTGTTTTTATTAGGTCAGTGCTTTTATTATTATTATGTTGCTAGTAGAAGCATTTGCCATGCCAACCTTGTTGGACGTAATTTTTCTCATGATCTAGGTGGGCTTGGAGCTGTGTTATAACTGTGAGTGTTACCGTTATAACAAGAAGGGTGTCACCGTTATTCCTTAACTGGTGCGCTGGTAACGTCAAGAGTAACGCCGCCCAGGAGTGGGCGGCTGGAGTTTAAGCGTTGGCTTTATTGTTTTTCTTGCGGGGGATGCCGAAGCGTTGTCTTCTTTCCCAGAGGCATTTTCTGCTAACGCCGAGTTTACGCGCCAGCTCGGTTTCGCTCATGCTGTCTTGATGCTCTAGCACGAAACGTTGAAAATAGTCTTCGAGGGATAGCTCTTCGGCGGTATCGTGAATGGGTTGATTGGGGATGTCGACGTTGGTGTTGTAATTGTCTACGGCGAGCTGATGGTTGCTCTTGTGAGGGGTGATATCAAGCAACTCATGGCTCACTTCATTATTGTCACAGAGAATGACCGCTCTCTCCACAGCGTTCTGTAACTCTCTTACATTACCGGGCCAGCGGTGGCGGCTAATGCTCTGAATCGCCGAGGGGGTGAAATGTAGTTCCGGCTTGTTGAAGCGCTGAGCCAACCCGTTAAGGAAGTTCTCGGCAATTTCGAGAATATCACTGCCACGCTCCCTGAGAGGAGGCAGAGTTAACTGCATGACGGCAATTCTATAATAGAGGTCTTCGCGGAACTGGCTACGCAGAGACTGCTCTTTAAGGTTTCGGTGAGTGGCGGCGATGAGACGAACGTCGACTTTCTTGGTGTGTATGGAGCCGATGGCGCGGATCTCCCCCTCTTGTAGAAAGCGTAGTAGTCGTGCCTGGGCCTCAAGGGGGAGTTCGCCAATCTCATCGAGGAATAAGGTGCCGCCATCGGCGGCTTCAATGAGTCCGACTCGACTGGTGTTGGCTCCGGTGAAGGCGCCCTTTTCATAGCCAAAGAGTTCGGACTCGATGAGATTTTCAGGGATGGCGGCGCAATTGACCGAGATTAGGGGCTTGTCGGCGCGCTCACTTTCGCTGTGAATTGCACGTGCTACCAGCTCTTTACCGGTGCCTGTCTCGCCTTGTATTAACACGGTAGCGGTCGTAGGTGCGACCTTATGAATGCGCTGATAGAGACTCTGCATACTTTCGCAGTGACCGATGATGCCGTCTACGCTGCCATCGTTCGCCACGTTGGGGCGCTTTGTTTTCGGTGTGCGATCACGAATGATACGTGAGACGCTCTCGAGCATATCGTCATGATCGAAGGGTTTGGCGATATAGTCGACGGCCCCCATCTTCATGGAGTCGACGGCACTGCGTAGGCTGGCGTAACTGGTCATGATTAGGACGGGGGTTTTACCTGCGGGGGCAATGAGATCGGTACCTGTCCCGCCAGGTAGGCGAAGGTCGCTAACGATGAGCTGGTAGTTATTAAAGTCATGGTTTTCTAACGCATCCTTGACAGACGCGGCTTCGCTGACGGTGTACCCATGACGCTCTAGTAAGCGGCGTAAGGCATTGCGGATAACCGTTTCGTCTTCGACGATAAGAACATGGCTCATATGCATTACTCATTATATCCGGTTATGGCGTGGCACTGTGCTGGCTGACGCTGCATGGTCAGCGTCGCTGCCCTGTTCGGCTAGCTTACCGGGAGGCTAATCACAAACTGCGTGCCCTTATTGTTACTTATATCTACGGGGCTGATCACGGAGATCCGCCCCTGATGATCCTCAATAATACTGTAAACGAGCGCTAATCCCAACCCTGTCCCCTTGCCGGGCTCTTTTGTGGTGAAAAAAGGCTCGAAAATCTGTTCCTGCTTGTCGGCGCTAATGCCGCTACCCTGGTCGGTAACAGTAATGTTAAGGGTGTTACCATTTTGCAAAGACTCAATTAAAACGGTGCCCTGATCAGGACTTGCGTCACGTGCGTTGGAGAGCAGGTTAATGAAAACCTGCACAAGAGTTTGCTCGTCACCAAAGACGAGGTGATCTTCTTCGCATAAGTTTACAATTTCGACATGATGATCCTGCAGGGTGTCTAGGACGATTAATTTGACAGCTTCTTCCACTATGTAGGAGAGGTTGTGTCGCTCAAACTTGTTCATGCTGCCGGTGTGTTTGCCGCTGTGGGAAAAGCTGACCAGTGAGTGTACGATCGAGCTGATGCGTTCAGTTTGATTGACGATCTCATCGGCGACCTCGTGGACGCCTTGGGCATCGGATTCGTAGCGTAGATTCTGCGCGAGGCAGGCAATGCCCGTGACAGGGTTGCCAATCTCGTGAGCGACGCCAGCCGCGAGCCGGCCGATGGAGGCGAGACGCTCAGTATGAATCAACTCCTCTTCGAGCATTTGTACTTCGGTTAAATCCTCGAGTACGATCAGCTGGTCTCGATGACGGAGTGTCATGCCGCGTCGGCTGGATTTATGCAGGGAGAAATATTGCGTGCGATCGTCGATGTCGAGGCTCTGCTTGTGTTGATGCTGTTGCTCGGAGTTTGCGAAGTTGATGAGCACCTCTCGCCACGGCCCTGTAACAGTGCCAATTTTAGAGCCTAGAATATGGTCGGCATCAATCCCCGTGAGCTCTTCCATGTTGTGATTCCACATCAGCACTTCGTGATCGGGTCCTAGTGAGCAGACGCCAATAGGAAGATCTAGCAGTGTTTGACGATGTAGGCGACGCAGGCCATCGAGTTCAGCGGCGACACCTGAGAGGTTTCTTTTGTAGGTTTCAAGCCGGCTCTCGATCAGCTGGATATCTTCGCCGCCAGTGGTGGTGGTCGTGCGTTTATAGGGGAGTAGTCGGTTGATCATGTCGTGGGCGACAGAGGCTCCTAATAGTGCGGAAAGGTTGGCCTCAAGGCGCTCGCGAAGGCGGCGTAACGAGTAAGGGCGTACATCGTTAGCCTTTAGCCCGAGGTCTTGCATGGCGCGATCAACCTCGCGTTCGGCGACTGCTGAGCCGAGAGCGGTGGCAAGGCGAGACTTGAACTCCTCGCTACTGGCAAAGGTAAGTTCGTGCCGCTTGGGTCGGTTGAGGCTGTCGATATAGCACTTCTCGGCAGCGGCGACCTCCTCCTCTTTGGTTGTGGTAAGCCAAGAGAGCAGTAATAAGACAGAGGTGTTGGCAATGAGTGAGCCGATGGTGGCGATGATCCAGTTTTGACCGCCGATCATATCTGCGTCAAGTAACTGCGCATACCAGGGTTGGCTAGTGCTGATAATAGGGATCAATAGTGTGGTAGCCCAGATGGTAAAGCCGACCAGCAAGCCGCCAATGAAACCGTTGCGGTTGACCTTCGGCATATAGAGTACGGCGAATATGCCGGGAAGGAACTGCAGCGTTGCGGCAAAGGCAGCGATACCGAGGTTGCCGAGTTGCCCCTTAGTGGTATAGATCCTGAAGAAAATATATCCAGCGGTAATGATGGTGACGATGAGGATGCGCTTGACCCAGAGCAGCCAGCGGTAGATATCCTGCTCAATCGGGGGTTGATAATAAGGCAGTATGAGGTGGTGTAAGCACATCGAGGCGAGCGCGAGGGTACAGACGATGATGACGCCGCTCGCTGCGGAAAGACCGCCGATATAGGCGATGATGGTTAACCAATAGTTATTGTTAATCATGCCAATGCCAATGGCAAAATACTCCGGCGGGGTGGTAGCACCGGTGGCGTAACCGGCCCAGAGTATTGGTAGTATCGGCAGACTTAGTAATAGCAGCAGCAACGGGACACCCCAGCTGGCGGCACGAACTGCGTCGCCGGTAGGCTTCTCAGAGAAGATCATGTGAAACATATGAGGCATGCCAATGGCGGCAGTAAACGAGGTCAGTAGCAGTGTTCTTGTGGAATACTCGCCAAAGGGGGAGTGTAGGCGATCAAGAATTGCAGGGTTGTGCTGAAGCCACGATTGCATGCCGGCAGGGCTGTCAAAGATGTAGTAAATGGCGTAACCGGCGACGGTGAAAAGAGCGGCGCACTTGATGATTGTCTCCAGTGCAATGGCGGCAACAAGGCCATTGTGGCGCTCACTTGATTCGGTGTGTCGTGCACCGAAAAGGATCGCAAAGGTGGTAATGAGGGTGCAAAAGACGATTGCCATGGAGTCGTGGCGAGAGAGATTCTCGCTATAAATGATTGGTGAGTTATCGGTCATGATATGGATGGTGTCGGCGACAGCTTGGATCTGCAGTGCTAGCAGTGGCAGCATACCGACCAGTAGGCAAAGTGTGATGAGTCCGCCTGCCCAGGGGCTGCGAAAGCGGAATGAGAGTAGGTCGGCGAGTGAGCTGAGCTGGTTGTTTTTACAGATGGTCACCAGGGGGGTTAATAATAGTGGCGATATCATGAAGAAGCAGGCAATACCGAAGTAATAAGATAGAAAGCCGATGCCATAGGAGTGCGCAAGACCTAGGATGCCGTAGTAGGCCCAGGCACTGGCAAAGACCCCGAGTGACAGTACGTAGACAAGGGGGTGACGAACGACTCTCTCGGAAATGAAGCCCTTGTCAGTGGCGTAGGCGACGCAGAACAGAAGAGAGAGGTAGATGAAGCCGGCGATGAAAATGGCGGTGGTATCGAAGGTCATTGACGGCGCTCCGTCTTATGACGTACTTGCTGGGAGATAAAGACGATGATGATCAGTATTCCCCAGAGTATATAGGGGCGATACCAGGCGCTGATATCGGAGAGGATCCATAATTTGATACTAGGGGCGAGGCCAAACAGTATCAGGAGAACCCATAAGGTGGTTCGTGGGATGTACATGATAGAGGCTCTTCTGACTTTGTATTATTGATTGGGAAAGATAGGGTGATAGTAACGCCGTAACAGGGGGAGTTAAAGGGCGAGGCTTGGTTATTGTATTGACTACCAGGCTAATGAGTAGGGAGTTGGCAAGTAGTCAGCTTAGCGAAACGTGCTGGCTGGTGTGTGCTGCAATACGCTTAATCTGCCAGTGTTGTGTCGCCCAGAATAGCAGCTGAGGCAGTTTACTTATCTCTTTTGGGGGTAGAGGTTGATTGAGAAACTTAAGCGCAAACAATATGTTGTCTTTGTTTTTGGCAGGGTCGAGCGACGGTGCAAAGGTCTGTTTACTCAGCTTCTGTCCCGCGTCATTGGTCAGTACCGGTAAGTGCGCATATTGCGGGGAGGAGTAGTCGAGTTGGCGGGCTAAGAAGAGTTGCCTCTCGGTACTGCTCAAAAGGTCGGCGCCCCTGACGACGTGAGAGACACCTTGAAAGTGATCATCGACGACGACGGCCAGCTGATATGAGTGCAGCTGATCTTTGCGTTTGATGATGAAGTCGCCGACCTCGTCGGCAAGTGACTGGCGCTGCGGGCCCTGGATGCCGTCGTGATACTGAATCGTCGAGGCGTCGACGCGCAAGCGCGTAGCGTATTGGCCAGGTTTGGGGAGGTCGAGATGACGGCAGTAGCCAGGGTAGATGCTGCCGGTAGCTTTGAGTTGAGCTCGGCTGCATTGGCAGTAAAAGGATAGCTGACGTTGTTGTAATCGTTCGAGTGCTTGCTCGTATGCGTCTAGGCGACTGCTTTGCTTCAGTATGGGCCGATCACTATACAATCCATGCTGCGCTAAGCAGGCAACGATCTCCTCGCTGGCACCGGCCACCTCCCTCGGAGGGTCGAGGTCTTCAATACGGATTAACCACTGGCCGTGATTGGCTTTGGCGTCGAGGTAGCTGGCTAAAGCACTGATCAGTGAGCCCATGTGCAAGGGGCCGGTGGGGGAGGGGGCGAAGCGGCCGACGTAGGGGCGCGGAGGGGGTTGGCTTAGAGGCATGGGAGCTTCGTTGCAGATAGCATTACGCCGTCATTCACGAGGTGAGTGACGGCGCAGAGTAATAGAAAGAGTGGTTTACAGACGCTGGGTCTTCTCTTTTATTTCGTCAATGGTTTTACAGTCGATACATTGAGTCGCTGTTGGGCGAGCTTCAAGGCGTCGGATGCCGATTTCGATGCCACAGGTGTCGCAGTAGCCGTAGTCATCGTTTTCGATCAGCTCGAGTGTCTTGTCGATCTTTTTAATGAGCTTGCGCTCGCGATCGCGTGTGCGTAGTTCTAAGCTAAATTCTTCTTCCTGAGTTGCACGATCGGCAGGGTCCGGGAAGTTAGCGGCCTCGTCTTTCATGTGGCTTACGGTGCGGTCGACTTCACCCATCAGCTCATTTTTCCAGGCGCGAAGAATAGCGCGGAAGTGATCCTTTTGTGGATCAGACATGTACTCTTCATTGGCTTCTGCTTGGTAAGGCTCGAAGCTATTGAAAGAATTGGTTTCTTTATTCGTTGGCATTAAATACGCCCCGCCAGTCAATTTATCCCTGATACTCTCCAAACCTTGTCGGCGACAAATATTTGCACCTAAAAAGCTTGGCTAAATCATTTCGGGTGTAAACCTATCAAATAGTAACGCGTTACGCTATAGCTGGATGCCTGCTGTAGATCATTCCTATGCAAGAAAGTGCAATTATCTGCTGTGCACAACCATTATAGTCGCTCTACGCAATGGAATTGGTCGTATTTTGAACAATTTAAGACTCTAGGGGTGAGCTGATGCGCTATTACTAGAGATTAATGGTGCGCTTCTATTAAACATCAGCAAAATAGCGAGGTTTACCAATGGAAGGGATGGAGCATGGCTTTTGCACGCAGGATGAATGAAATAGAGCCTTTTCGTGTCGTCGAAGTATTGACGCGAGCGCGTCAGCTAGAGGCACAGGGGCGTGATATTTTACATTTGGAGGCGGGGGAGCCCGACTTTAAAACGGCGGAGCCGATCTGCGAGGCGGGGATCAGGGCGATTCAGCAGGGCCACACTCATTATACGCCGGCGGCTGGAATGATGTCGTTGCGAGAGGCGATTAGTGAGTATTATCGCACCGATTACGGGCTCGACATTTCCCCGTCTCGTATCATGGTGACGGCAGGCGCGAGTGGTGCTCTGCTATTGATTGCCGCGCTGCTGATGGAGCCTGGAAGAGGCATGTTGATGGCCGACCCGGGTTACCCCTGTAATAGACACTTTTTACGTTTAGTCGAGGGTGAGGCGCAGCTGGTGCCAGTGGGCGCGGAGCATCGCTATCAACTCAATGCCTCACACCTAGCGGACTATTGGTGTGATAACACCATCGGGGCAATGGTTGCCAGCCCTGCGAACCCTACCGGTGAGGTGTTGCGTACCGACGAGCTCGAGGCATTGCAGAGCGGTGTGGCTGCCCGTGGCGGCTATCTAGTGGTTGATGAGATTTATCATGGCCTTGATTACGAGGAGAAGGCGGCGAGCATATTAGCGACGACTGACGATGCTTTTGTGATTAATAGTTTTTCAAAATACTTTGGTATGACAGGATGGCGTCTTGGCTGGTTGGTGGCGCCGGAAAATGCGGTGCAGGAGATGGAGAAGCTGGCGCAGAACTTGTTTATCTCCCTGTCTACGCCAGCACAGTATGCGGCGTTGAGCTGTTTTAAAACGCAGACGCGCGAGATCCTTGATCGCCGCAAGAAAGTTTTCCAGCAGCGACGTGACTTTCTTTACCCCGAGCTATGCAATTTGGGCTTTGAGATCGCTAGTAAGCCTGCCGGCGGCTTGTACCTCTATGCAGATATCAGTCGATTTAGTGATGATAGTCAGCAATTTTGCACGACGATGTTGGAGCAGCATGGTATTGCGATGACGCCAGGGGAAGACTTTGGTCGTCATCGTGCGGCGCAGCATGTGCGTTTTTCTTATACGACCGAAATAAACTCTTTGGAGAAGGCGGTACAGCGCTTGAATAAAGTATTAACATAGCATCTACATTTGTCTTTTTCTCAGCTCGTTTGGGTGATTTTGGCAAATTGTTAGGAGCAAAATAATAAATACATTTAACCATGGAAGACTACCGATGCATAAGTCAAAAAAGCTTGTATTTCTAGCAGTAGCAACAGCGTCTGCCAGCCTTTTTTCTGAATTAACTGTCGCTCACGGAACACCAGTATTCCCTGCGTCACGAGCACAAATTTGTGACCGTGATGGGGGCTATTGGAGTCCCTCTGATGGTTCGGCCATTCCTAATGCCGCTTGTTTGCAAGCATTTAAACATACTGGCGGTTATCAGTTTTATCAAAAATATGAATACGCCAAATTAGTGCCAGATTACAGCAATATGGCCGCTGTCAAAGCTGCTATTCCTGGTGAAACCTTGTGTTCAGCAAACGACCCAGGTAAGGCAGGTATGTCACTGCCGCATCCAGATTGGCAAAAAAGTATCATAGATATTGCGGCAACCGGCGGTTTGATTGAAATTAAATATGAAGTGCATACCGCACACAATCCGAGCTATTGGCAATTTTACTTAACCAAACCCGG
Source organism: Sinobacterium caligoides (assembly GCF_003752585.1). Taxonomy (NCBI): domain Bacteria; kingdom Pseudomonadati; phylum Pseudomonadota; class Gammaproteobacteria; order Cellvibrionales; family Spongiibacteraceae; genus Sinobacterium; species Sinobacterium caligoides. Next base: position 11,016 of record NZ_RKHR01000007.1, on the reverse strand, counting down.
CTTTGACTCAGCGACACAGGCTGTTAGCTGGGAAGATTTAGATTTAATCATGGAGAAAGACAATGTAGATATCACGGTTATTGATGGTAAAGACTATTATGTTATGGATTTACAGTTACCAATTGACCGCTTAGGCAGCGCCGTTCTTTATAGCCGCTGGCAACGGGTGGATCCCGCCGGTGAAGGTTTTTATAATTGCTCTGATCTTTCATTTGGTGAGCCGTTACTGGCTGGCCCTTATAAGGTGGATACATTAATAAACTCTAACCACGATGCTAAAACAGGTGATACTGTTTTAGCGCGGATATTTAATGATCAGGGCAATGAATACGTTAAAATATCCCATGAGATCACTGAGGCAAATGAAGCCGAATCGATATGGGCAAAACAGCTGGCGGAGAAAATTACCGCGACGAGCCCGTTATTAGCGGTTGGTGTAAAACAAGCTAATGATCAAGTGGTTTATGACGAAACCAATGTGTATGCGAATGCCGTTTATTCTGAGAATAAAAACGAACGTTATCACTTAACAATAAATATGAAAACACAGGACTGTATAGACCCAAATGCGATAAATTATCCAGATTATGTCCCGGGTTCAACCTACACCACAGAAACCATTAGCTACAATAACTTGGTCTATAAAGCCAATTGGTGGACTAAAGCACTACCGGGTGTCGACGGCTCATGGACATTGTTAAGCGATATAAACCTGCCCTGGGACTCTGCCACTATTTATCAAAAAGATGATGAGGCTGATTTTGGGATGTCCCGTTATAAGGCAAAATTTTGGACCAAGGGTGACAACCCTGAAGAAAACGATGTCTGGGATTATGTTGGCGTTGCCTTAGGGTGCAATAATATGTAACGACTTACCGTAGAGTGGCTCAAACTTAAATGTTACAAGCATCCAAGCTTACGGCATCTAAGTCTTGGGCTCATAAAAGTAACGTTCTTAATGGTATAGCCCTCCACCTTCTGATTGCTATGCTATTAAGAGTCTACGGGGTTAAAGGTGCTCTCTGGTTTGGTTCGAATGCCATCGTTAGTCTCTTTGAAATTGCGTGTTGTCGTCGCGGCTAATGAAACATGAGAATAAGATTTAAAACTTGCCTGCTCTGTTACACCAAATTTTATCAATATTCGTTTATTAGGAGCAAAGACGTAGCACCACGACGAGGTAAAACTCTGTTCGGCGCAGTGGTCAATGATAGTAGGGTTGTTAGAAGTTTCGAGCAGTCATACAGTGGCCCGTGCATTGTTTGCCCATAGCTATATTCCCCCATTACTATAGTCATGGCAAAGACATGAGCACCGCGATGACTATAGAATCACCCCGCTGACGCTAGTCATGCCTCCGATCAACTCGCTAAGCGATGACGTGGTGTCAATTAAGCAAGTAGAAAAACTTATACCAGCGCTAAATTAGAGCTTGTTTTAGATGAAAGGTAAAATATGCAGTTAGAGCCGATGATCGAGGGGCGGTTGATCCGTCGTTATAAGCGCTTTCTGGCCGATGTCGTATTACTCGATGGCCGAGAGGTTACGGCTCACTGCCCTAATACGGGCAAGATGACAGGGTGTGCAGAACCCGGTGAGCGTGTGTGGCTGAGCGTCAGTGATAATCCGAAGCGAAAATACCCCCACGGCTGGGTGTTAGCGGAATTGGCTGGGGAACACTTAGCCTGTGTACACTCCGCTTTTGCTAATACCCTTGTGGAAGAGGCGGTCGCGGCGGGGCGTATCGAAGCACTATCGGGTTATGAAACCCTGCGGCGCGAGGTGCGTTACGGTGAGGAGAAGAGCCGTATTGACTTATTGTTGAGCGATCCCGCTCGAGCAGACTGTTATGTTGAGGTGAAGAGTGTCACCTTGCTGATGGAGGCGGGGGTGGGGATGTTCCCCGATGCGGTCAGTGATCGTGGTAGGCGCCATCTGCGTGAATTGCAGCGAGCCGTTGAAGAGGGGCATAGGGCGGTATTGCTGTTCTGTGTTCAGCATAGCGGTATTCACTCTGTGTGCGGGGCGGAGCATGTTGATCCGGCATATTGTCAGGCGCTAGCTGAAGCTATTGCAGGCGGGGTAGAGGTGTTGGCCTATGGCTGTGAGATCACCCTCGACCACATAAATCTCCTTTACCCACTCCCCTTTATGGTGCCGACTTAGGTAGGCCAATCAAGTTAGCTGCTGGTGAGTACTGCGGAGTTGATCATGATCTGCTGGTCAACGATTTCAAAGTCGACTGCAGATAGCCTCTGCCCTTGGCAGGGACCGTAGATGCACAGGCCGTCCTCGGGCTGAAACAGTGCGCCATGGCTGGAACACATGATATAAAAGTTGTCGCCATCGAGAAACTTATCCTCTTCGTGCTCCAGTGGGACGCCGAGGTGGGGGCAGCTGTTGAGGTAGAGTCGGGTGATGTTGTCGCGCTTTACCACGAAGAAATTAATGCCGTTGAGCTCAAAGCCCTTGGCGCTTTCGTGCTCGATTTCGTCAATGTGGCAGAGGGCGTGGTTGTAATGAGGCATATTAGGGTACCGGTAAATAGGCTCGACGTTAGGTCTAATCGCAGTGCAATATACAGAATTATTTGGCCTTGATCGAGTATCGTTGCTCGGCGATGTCGGCGAACTTGTTAGAATTTGTTGCGTTGAATTTCCTCGCTCGATGCCTAATAATGAGAAGATAATAACGAGGTGGGCGCCCCTAGGACGCCGGAAAATATAAGAGAGGCAGTAACTTCGTGACCGATAGCCCCAAGCTGCAATTCATCCCGCCCGCGTTTGTCACTGCATTGCTAATGCCGTTGCACAGTAGAGGCGTGTCTGTCGAGACAGTATTGGAGGCTAGTCAGCTAACCCACCTTGACCTTGAACATTTGAGTATTAGCGAATATAACAAGTTGTTTGTCGCTATTGTTGACTGCTTAGGTGACGAGTCCGGTGGCTTGCTGGGGAGTAGTCGTTCGCCGCTGGGAACGACGCGGATGATCGCCTACGCGATGCTGAACTGTCACTCGTTACACGAGGCGCTGCAGCGAGCGATTGACTTTAATCTTGAGTGTCGAGAGCCAGAGTCGCGGGCAATAGAGCACCGCTTAGTTGTTAATGAGCAGGAAAACTCGGCGACTATCCACTATCGCCTGCCCGAACAAGAAGGGGAGACGCTCTATCAGCCTGCAGTGCTGAGCGCCCTAGCTATTTGGATGCGTTTTTGTGGCTGGTTGGTTGGCCGTCAGGTGGAGGTCATATCGGCCAGCTGTATCGGTGATCGCCCGGTGAATATGGCGGCGATTCAGCACTTTCTAAAATGTCCGGTAGACTTTGCAGCTGAGACTAATTCGTTGACCTTCAGCGCCAGCTATCTACGCTTACCGATTATTCGCAGCGACAAAGAATTTGAGGCCTTTCTTAAGGAGGCGCCTTATCGAGTCATCATTCAGCAGGTGCTGGGAGAGGAGAGTATTGTCTCGCGCATTCGGCACATACTGAGCAAGGATTTGACGAATGAGTTGCCGGGTTTCGAGGGGATGGCTGCTCGTCTTCACTTATCGGCGCGAACACTGCGTCGACGGTTGGAGGAAGAGGGGACTTCCTATCAGCGCATTAAGGACCACACCCGCCGAGACAGCGCGATTGAATTGTTGCTCTATAGTGCAGAGCCTGTGAGTGAAATTGCTATTTTGGTAGGCTTTAGTGATGCTAGCGCTTTCCACCGCTCCTTTAAAAAATGGACGGGGGTGGCGCCAGGTGAGTACCGAATTAATCATCTGCAGTAGCGATAGATCAAGGCTTGATGTTTGTTAATTTTAATAGCTGCTAGTTATATGTAACGATGGTTGATAAGTCCTTCTGCTATTGGTGCCACAGCGTGGGAGGCAGTAATATCGAAGGAGCGCCGATACTTAATCGGTATCCCTTCGGTCTCGGTGAGCAAAGGAAATTGAAGTATCGCTTTTCATTTCGGTGTACGAGCACAAAGTAGGAGGTTGAAGATGCAAGAGCAACGCTTACGACAGCAGATTGAGCAGGTATTGGCGGAGATAGATAATCTACCGCTGTTGGCATGCGAGCAGCGCGAGCAGCTGGAGCTGCTCTTGGTAGCCCTTGAGCAGGAGCTTACTACGGGGGTGCCAGGTGGGAGTTATTCCATGTTAGAGCAGCTCGAGATGATTGGTGTAGAGTTGGAATCAGAGCACCCAACGCTGGCGTTGGTGGTGCGTAATATGACGCGGACGATGAACGCTATTGGGGTGTAGCAGAGGCGTTGGCCCGCTGTGTTGATGACGGGGCCGGGCGTGAGTAGCTGTTTTTTCTGTCGCGATAACGTCTCTGTTGTCGCGACCCCTCTTCAGGCTTCTTGCCTACCCCTTTGAACGTGGCCTGTATGTGATTTTCGGCGTAATTATTTACTTTCCTGAAACGTAATATTTATCGGCTTTGCTGTTACAATAACGGGCAAATTTTAACCTAGAGCGCGGCGTGTCAACGGCGCTTGTAATCGTTTCTGGAGTCTGCTTTGAACTTTGATATGCCCTTTCGTTTTCGGCGCCTAAGGCGCAATGCCAGCCTGCGCGCTATGGTTCGTGAGCACCAGCTGACGATCGACGATCTGATTCTACCGATTTTTGTTGAGGAAAATATTACCGAGGCAGTGGCTATTTCGAGCATGCCTGGTGTCATGCGCTATCCAGAGTCACAGCTCGGTGCCGTGGTTCAGCGTGCGGCTGCGGCGGGTATTAAGGCGGTGATCTTATTCGGTGTATCACACTGCAAAGACCAAGATGGTAGCGATACCTGGTCGGATGAGGGGTTGATGGTACGCTGTATTCGAGAGGCGAAGCGTGTCGAGCCATCGATGATGGTGATCAGCGATAACTGCTTTTGTGAGTACACCGAGCACGGCCACTGTGGCGTTATCGATGCGGCGGGGCAGGTCGATAACGACCTGACATTAGAGAACCTACAGCGTCAAAGCCTGGCGGCAGCTCGTGCCGGTGTCGACATGTTGGCGCCTTCGGGCATGATGGACGGAATGATTGCCGCGATGCGTGAAGCGCTGGATGAAGAGGGTTTTCAGCAGCTTCCGATCATGTCGTATTCGACCAAATTTGCCTCGGCTTTTTACGGCCCCTTCCGCGATGCGGTGGACAGTAACTTCAAGGGGGATCGTAACGCCTATCAGATGGATGCTGCGAATGGTCGTGAGGCGGTGGCCGAGTCTATTCAAGATGAGGCTGAGGGAGCGGATATTCTCATGGTGAAGCCGGGCATGGCTTACTTGGATGTGCTCTACCGTATTCGCGAGGCGACCACACAGCCCCTAGCGGTCTATCACGTCAGCGGTGAGTATGCGATGGTCAAGGCCGCCGCCGCCGCGGGGGTGGTTGATGAGCAGGCAGTAGTGATGGAGTCGATGTTAGCTTTCAAGCGGGCGGGTGCCGATCTTATTATTACTTACTATGCGCATGATATTGTTGAGTGGCTGAAGGGCTAGCTGGCACAAAGCTCTGTCTTTAGGTGCGCGCAGGGATTTCTTTCGGCAACAAAAAAGCCAGTCATGTGACTGGCTTTTTTATTGTTTGCGCCAACGAGTGTGTCAGCGCAACGGTTGAGAAGATTAAACGATCTTCTTCATCGCTGTCATCGAGGCGCGCAACTCTTCACCGATGAACTCGATCGGGTGATTGCGGATAGCATCGTTGACGTCGATCAGTTGCTTGTTGTCGACACCAAGGTCCTTCAGCTCAAGACCTTTACCGATGACGTCGGTGTCGATCTTCTTCATGAAGTCAGTCAGTAGTGGACGAGCGGCCTGATCGAACAGGTAGCAACCGTATTCCGCAGTATCGGAGATAACGACGTTCATCTCGTAGAGCTTCTTGCGCGCGATGGTGTTGGCAATCAACGGTGTCTCGTGCAAGGACTCGTAGTAGGCTGACTCCTCGATGATACCGGCGGCGCACATGGTTTCGAAGGCTAGCTCAACGCCTGCCTTACACATGGCAACCATCAAAATAGCATTGTCGAAGTACTCTTGCTCAGGGATCTCTACGTCGCCAGCAGGTGTCTTCTCGAAGTTGGTCTCGAGAGTCTCAGCGCGCCACTTTAGCAAGTTGGCGTCATCGTTGGCCCAGTCTTCCATCATTACACGAGAGAACTCACCGGCAATGATGTCATCTTGGTGCTTCTCGAACAGCGGGCGAAGGATCTGCTTCAGCTCTGCGCTGAGTTCAAATGCCTTAATCTTTGCCGGGTTGCTGAGGCGATCCATCATGTTGGTGATGCCGCCGTGCTTGAGGGCTTCGGTGATCGTCTCCCAGCCATACTGGATGAGTTTGGAGGCGTAGCCGGCATCGATGCCTTTCTCGACCATCTTGTCGAAGCTGAGGATGGCACCGGTCTGCAGCATGCCGCAGAGGATGGTTTGTTCACCCATCAGGTCGGATTTTACTTCGGCAACGAATGAAGACTGTAGAACACCTGCGCGATCACCACCGGTGGCAGAGGCATAGGCCTTAGCGATGGCTAGGCCGTCGCCGTTGGGGTCGTTCTCGCGGTGCACGGCGATGAGTGTTGGTACGCCAAAGCCACGCTTATATTCTTCGCGAACTTCGGTGCCAGGACACTTCGGTGCAACCATAATGACGGTAAGGTCTTGGCGAATCTGCATGCCTTCTTCGACAATGTTGAAGCCGTGAGAGTAGGCCAGAGTTGCGCCCTGCTTCATTAGGGGCATAACGGCGTTGACCACAGGGGTGTGCTGCTTGTCGGGAGTAAGGTTTAGTACCAGGTCGGCGCTAGGGATAAGTTCCTCATAGGTGCCCACGGTGAAGCCATTGTCGCTCGCGTTAACGAAAGAGGCGCGCTTCTCTGTGATGGCGGCAGCGCGTAGGGCGTAGGAAATATCCAGACCGCTGTCTCGCATGTTAAGACCTTGGTTAAGGCCTTGTGCACCACAGCCAACGATGACAATTTTCTTGCCCTTGATGTAGTTGCAGCCGTCGGCAAATTCCGAGCTGTCCATGAGGCGACACTTGGCGAGTTCTTCGATCTGCAAGCGTAGTGGCAGGGTGTTAAAGTAATTCTGTCCCATGGGGATCTCCTACATGCACTGGTTGTGAGTGCTGTTTATATAACAGTGGATAATCGGTTAAAGCATTAAGCAATCAGCCATTTCAGCATACAAATGTTACTTAACGATGAATCTTTGGTTACTGTAAGAAAAAATCGTTGTTGCGTAAAATGATTTATTCGGGATACTGTGTTGCGTAAAGAGCAATTACCGGGATGTGATCATGGATATTAAAACACTTCAGTTATTTTTGTCACTCGCTAACACCTTGAATTTTGCTAAGACGGCTGAGCGCATGAATATGAGTCCCTCAGCGGTCAGTCGAACGGTTAAGCGAATGGAGGATGGTGTCGATTGTGTGTTGTTTTTTCGTGATAATCGTCGTGTTGAGTTGACACGTGCTGGCGAACGCTATCGTCTATTTGCACAGCAGGCGGTGGTTAATTGGCAGCAATTACAGATCGAGTTAGGTCAGCAATTAACTTCGCCGGCGGGTGCAGTAAGCCTCTTTTGCTCGGTAACGGCGAGCTATGTCGTTTTATCTCGACTTTTACCTATTCTTCGTCAGCAGCACCCTGGTATAGAGGTGCATGTGCATACCGGGGATCAGGCCGATGCCATCACCCGGGTTCTTGCTTCGGAGGAAGAGGTGGGCATTACGGTGTGCCCTGAGCAGCTACCGGATGATGTTGAGTTTTTGCCATTAATGAGGACGCCGCTGAAACTGATCGTGCCACAAAAAGATAAGGCTCTGACGCCTTCCTTAGTCGATATTGACGGTGATACAGATTGGTTGGCTATGCCCTGGGTGGTTTCGGAGACCGGGGCGGCACGGTCGCAGTTGGATCGGTGGTTTTCCGTCGCCGGTAGGTCGCCAAATATATATTCTCAGGTGTCGGGTCATGAGGCGATTGTCAGCTTGGTGAGCCTAGGTTTTGGTGTTGGCCTGGTGCCGGAGCTGGTTATTGACTCGAGCCCTATGCGCTCCTCTGTCAGAGTATTTTCTACGGGGCAGCAAATGGAGGACCTCACTATCGGTGTCGTCGTCAAGCGGCAGAGAATGAAGGACCCCTTGCTGCAGAGTTTTTGGTCTAGTTGCCAATTATTGGCCGATGAGTGGGCAGAAGCGGGATGAATTGCGTCGACGGAGGGCTCGGAGTAAGCTAGCGCATCATAAACGTTAAGATATACAGGGTGAATACCACAGTGTCAGAAACTGAAAACTCGAAGATACAGTCCGATGATGCTTCGTCTTCGCGCAGCGAAATCGATAGACTACCGATTGATGAGCATATAGAGGAAGTGCAGGAAAACGGTAAGAAGGTCCCTAAGAAGGGGATTTATTTACTGCCCAACCTTTTTACAATGGCGGCGCTGTTTAGTGGCTTTTATGCGATTATCGCCGCGATGAACAGTAACTATGAAGCGGCGGCAATCGCGATTTTTGTTGCCATGCTGCTCGACGGCCTGGATGGACGGGTTGCCCGTATGACGAATACGCAGAGCGCCTTTGGTGCCGAATTAGACAGTCTCTCGGATATGGTTTCCTTTGGTGTCGCGCCGGGTTTGGTGGTTTTTACTTGGGGGCTAGCGCCACTGGGGCGGTGGGGCTGGGCGGCGGCCTTCATCTATATCGCCTGTGCCGCGATTAGGTTGGCGCGCTTTAACACCCAGATCGACACGGCGGATAAGCGATATTTTACCGGTTTGGCCAGCCCCGCTGCAGCGGCACTTATTGCCGGCTTAGTGTGGGTCTGCCATAACTACGGCATAGAGAAGGAGGCAGTGCCGCTAGCGCTGTCGATTATAACAGCGATGGCGACGGTGCTGGCAGGCCTATTAATGGTCACCAATGTTCCCTACCACAGTTTTAAAGGTATTGATTTCCACGGTCGAGTACCTTTTATTGTCTTTTTGGCTATCCCCTTAATCTTTGCGATTATTGTGGTTGATCCGGCGGTGGTGCTGATGGTGATCTTTAGTGTATATGCGCTCTCTGGACCGTTTCAGTGGCTCTTCGGTCGGCGTTTGAAATAACTTTCCACAAATAAAAACAGCGCCTTTTGGCGCTGTTTTTATTTGTGGAAAATATAGCAGGGAATTATTCAAGCCTGGGCTGTCTAAGTCAGTAACAGGGAATAATGGGATAAATAATATGTTGATCAAACAGCGTGCCTTGATGACAGAGGCTGATACGACTAATGAGGCTGACTATTTGAGTCGTCGTCAGTTTGTGACGGGGGCGGCAGCTGGAGCTGCGCTGTTGGCGCTGCCAGAGGGGCGTGCGGAGACGCCGAGGCTAACGGGTTATCGCAGGGCGAGTAGCTCCATGGCTAAGCAGGGCTTTTTCACCGAAGAGGCGTTAACCCCTTTTACAGATGTAACTAGTTATAATAATTTTTATGAATTTGGCACGGCTAAGACGGATCCGGCAAAATATAGTCGGAATTTTGTGACTGAGCCGTGGTCGGTGGTGGTTGATGGGCACTGTGATAAGCCCGGGCGCTACCACCTTGAAGATATCGTGCGGGATCAGCAGTTGGAGGAGAGAATCTATCGTCTGCGTTGTGTCGAGGCGTGGTCAATGGTTATCCCGTGGGTTGGTCTTCCGTTGGCCACGTTGTTGCAACGTATGGCACCAACCTCAAAGGCGAAGTATGTCGCTTTTACCAGTGTTTATGCGCCAGAACAGATGCCTGGCCAGCGCTCGGCAAGCAGCTTTGTTGAATGGCCTTATGTCGAGGGTTTGCGCTTGGATGAAGCGATGCATCCGCTGACGATTATGGCTGTGGGGTTGTACGGCAGAAGGGCTTTACCGCAAAACGGTGCGCCACTGCGTCTTGTGGTGCCGTGGAAGTATGGCTTTAAGAGTGCGAAGTCTATCGTCAAAATTAGTTTTACCGAGCATCAGCCGGCGACCACATGGAATCAACTGTCGGCAAAGGAGTACGGTTTTTTTGCCAATGTGAACCCCACTGTTAGTCATCCCCGTTGGTCGCAGTCGACAGAGCGTCGCCTGCCATCGACACTGTTTAGCCCTAATAGGATAAAGACAGAGATGTTTAATGGTTATGGTGAACAGGTTGCGGGGCTATATAAGGGGATGGATCTGGATGCATATTATTAGGTCGTTGAGGGAGAGCTATGCCTTATTATAAGTTGATTCTACCTGCGCTGATGCTGTTGCCCTTTGTCAAATTGCTGGAGGGTGTTTTGGCGAATGATCTTGGTCCCGACCCGGTAGCGATGGTGGCTGACTATACGGGGTTGTGGGCGCTCATCACGCTATTGATTACGTTATCATTATCGCCATTGTCTCGGCTGATAAGGAGGCGTTGGTTGTTGCGCGCGAGACGGCAGGCAGGATTGGTCGTATTTTTCTATGCATCCTTGCATCTGCTGACATTTTTGGCGCTACAGGCGGGGTGGCAATGGCAAGAAATAGTTAAAGCACTATCACATCAGCCATATATTATTTTGGGTATGCTGGGGTATGTCGTGTTACTGCCCTTGGCTATTACATCGACTAATCGATGGGTGCGGCGACTGGGTAGCAGGTGGAAACAGTTACATCGTTTGGTTTATGTGGCTTTGTTCGTTGTCTGTGTGCATGGCTGGTGGCAGCTGAGGGCTGATGGTGGAGAGCTGTTGCCATATATAATCTGGGCGGCGGTTATTGCTTTGGATCGCCTCGCTTATGCTTACATTTGGCTCCCCCGAAGGTCTTATTTGAGTCGTTAGCTGTAATGTTTTCTGAGCGCCATCAATCTTGTTCGTGTTGATTTTCTAGTCGACACGACGCCCACTTTTGTTTTTATTGACGTCTGCTTTATCGATCTTCGATGAATTATTGGTTTATCTGCAAATAACCGTTGACACCAGGTTGCGATTCAGTAGAATACGCAGCCCGACATTGAGCGGCTTCGCAAGAAGATATGCTCT